>JADLHH010000268.1 GCA_020848855.1 Anaerolineae bacterium
GTATTCACTTACGCTTAACCTCTCAGATGGAGCACCCATGAACAACCTGCCCTTCGGCAAACCCGGTCGCTTTTATAGCGGCAACCGGCATACCCATTCGACGCGCTCGGACGGACGCCTGCCCCCCGACGCCGTCTGCCGCTTCTACCGCGACATGGGCTACGATTTCATCGCCCTCACCGACCACTTCATGGAGCAGTTCCGCTACCCGATCACCGACACAACGCCGTACCGCACCGACACCTTCACCACCATCCTCGGCGCGGAGCTGCACGCCCCCCAGACCAGCGTCGATGAGCTATGGCACATCCTCGCCGTCGGCTTGCCGCCGGACTTCCCGCCCAATCTCTCCGACGAGACCGGACCGCAGATCGCCGCCCGCGCGCTCGAAGCGGGAGCGTTCGTCGCCGCTGCTCACCCGGCATGGTACAACCTGCCCGAAGACGACGTGATCTCGCTGGGAAACATCCACGCCATCGAGACGATCAACGGCATTTCGGCAGATCATAACGACCGGATCGATAGCTGGTACATGCTGGATGTGCTGCTGGCGCGCGGCTACCGCTACACCGCCTGCGCCACCGACGACACCCACTTCAACGAGCGCCACAACGACCGCGTGCGCGGCTGGGTGTGGGTCAAAAGCGAGGCGCTCACGCCCGAAGCGCTGCTGGCGGCGCTCAAGCGCGGCGAATACTACAGCAGCACCGGACCGATGATTCACGATTTGCAGGTGGTTGGCGGGCACACGATCAGGCTGCGCTGCTCACCGGTTGATTCGATCTTCGTCACCGGCAAAGGGGCGCGCTCGGTCTTCAAGCACAGCAAGGGGATGATCGACGCCGATCTCGACATCCGGCGACTGGGGAGCGCCTACTGCCGCATCACCATCCGCGACGCGAACGGCGGGCACGCCTGGTCAAACCCCATCTGGCTGACCGTTTAGTGCTGAATAAAAGCAACTGCGTCTGGCGCATTTCGTTCTGAAGTCGAGTTTTTGACTCAGCACTCATTACCCAGCACTCAGCACTTCGTCGAGGAGCGCCCGGATTGCCGTCTCGATTTCGGTGTCGCCGCCGACGCCAACGAAGCGGTAGCGCAGAAACCCGCGCCGGTCGATCAGGTAGAGAGTCGGCAGGACGCGCTGCCCGTAGGCGTTCCACGTCAGCCCGTCGTTATCCTGCACGACCGGGTACGGCACGTCGAGTCGCTCCAGCGCCTCGACCAGATTGTCAATGTCGCGCTCGGCGTCGTTGCGGGGGTAGTGAACACCGATCACGCTCAAGCCCTGTTCGCCGTAAGCCGCGTGCCACCCATCCACCGTGTCCAGCACGGGCAGGCACGGCGGGCAGTCGTAGGCGAAGAACCACAGCAGCACCACCCGCCCGCGCAGGTCGGCGAGGCGCGTGGGCACGTCGGTATTCAGCCATACCTCGTTGCGAATTTCGGCGGCGGGACCGTAAATGGGGTACGGCGCGAGTTCCGGCGTCGCCCGCGCGGTCGGCACGGGCGTTGGCGCGATAAACGTCATGGCGCTGGGCGGAGTCGGCGGGGAAAGCGTTGGGAGGGGCAGCGGCGGATCGAAACGCGGCTGCTGCTGGATTTCGATCACCGCCAGCAGCGCCATCACCAGCAGCAGCCCGGCGATCACCCGCCCTACATCGATTTTCTGGACGATCACGGTCGCTCAATCAATCGTCACTAGTTGACGACTGGGCGAAATTCGGTAGGTATTTGTAGGGGCACGACATAAGGGCGTTGAAAAACCCCTCACCCTGCTTGCTATCGCAAGCTGTCCCTCTCCCACGTAAACGGGGCGAGGGACAAAACCAGTTCTTCTCCCCTCTCTCCGCTTACGTGGGAGAGGGGAAGGGGGTGAGGGGCAAATAAAGGCACATACCTTCTTAGACACCCTCATGTCGTGTCCGTTTTGTTCCCCATGATTCCGATTCATACACTTGTGGTGAATCGGCAAAGGCGGCTGGTTCCCGCTGTTCACGGGCGCATCGCCAGCACGACGACCAGAGCCAGCCCAAGAATGAACAGGATGACCATGAGCGCTGCCAGAATGATGAAGGTGCGGTTGGACTTCTGCACGATGAGTCCTCGCTATCAATGATGAAAATGCGGCAGTACGTCTTTCGCCAGCGCTTCCAGGCGATCCATGTCGTCGAGATGCAGCCACTGGAGCATCAGGCGCTCTGCTCCAGCGTCGATAAACGCACCGATCTGGTCGATGACCATCGAAGCCGTCCCGCCGATGGTCTTGCTGCCCGTTGTCACGTCCTCAAGCTTACGTTCACTTTTGATCTGCCGCCAGTCGGCATCGTCTTTGGCGAAGTCGACTCGCGTCATCAGCGAGCGCCTGACCTCGCCCGGCGCGCGCCCGCGCTCGTCCAGCAGTTCATTGAGCAGCGTGTTGCGCTCGCGATAGGTCGCTGGGTCAATGAATACACCGTTCCACTCGTCGGCATATTCCGCCGCCAGAGGCAGGGTTTGTTTCACCCCGTTCCCGCCGATGAGGATCGGCGGACCCCCAACCCGTTCCGGGCGCGGCAGCAGCACCGCGTTATCCAGCGCGAAATGATCGCCCTGGTAGCTGGTGGGCTTGTCGCTGGTCAGCAGCCGAACGGTGATTTCGAGGGCGTCTTTCAGCATGGCGAAGCGCGTTTTGCGGTCGTGGAATGGCACGCCGAAGGCGCGATGCTCGCGCTCGTTCCAGCCCGCGCCCAGCCCGAACACCAGCCGCCCGCCGCTCAGGTCGTCGATGGCGGCGGCGGTGCGCACCAGCATCGACGGATGCCGGAAGGTGACCGGCGATACCAGCGTGCCGAACTCGATGAACGAGGTCTCGGTCGCGGCGTAGGTCAGCGAGACCCACGCTTCCAGCGATTCTTCGTCGGGCGGCTGCGGATTCACGTAATGATCCGACCGGAACACACACTGATAATCGAGGTCTTCGGCGGCAGCCAGGATTCGCCGCCAGCGCTCCCACGTTAAACCCATCTGCCCTTCGAGCATCAACCCGATCGCCGCCATGAACCCTTAGCTCCTGTGTTTCGAATTGAACCGTGAAAAAATACCACAAACGCGGTAAACTACCAAAAGACATTTCATTTCACATGACAGGAGAGACCATGGAAACAATTGCCCAGGAACAATGCGTCCCCTGCCGCGCGGATTCGCCGCGCCTGACCGAAGCCGAAATCGCCGAGCTGCACCTCAACACCCCGATGTGGGAAATCGCCAGCGTTGATGGCATCGACCAGCTTCACCGTACCTTCGATTTCGACACCTACCCGGATGCCCTCGCCTTCACCCTGCGCGTCGGTCAGCTTGCTCAGGAGCAGGATCACCACCCGGTCATCATCACGAAATACAAGGCGGTGACGTTGGAATGGTACACCCACTCGATCAAGGGGCTGCACCGCAACGACTTCATCATGGCTGCGAAAGCCGACGAAGCGTATTTTAAGCTGCTGGACGAAAACCGCGCCAAGAGCGTCGTGCAGGAGGCGTCCGAAGAATCCTTCCCCGCCAGCGACTCGCCCGGCTGGATCGGCAAAACGGCGGAAGAGTCCGGGAAATAATCGCCTCGTACACGCTGCTTTTCAGGCAGGTAACGTAGGGGAAGACCCGTGTGTCTGCCCCTGCGCGATATAACCTCACCGCTGGGCGATGAAATCGTCGATGGCGATGCGCGCGATCCGGTACGAATCGCCGATGCGCGCGGCGGCAAGCTTACCCTGCTCGATCAGGCTCAGCACTTCCTGCTCGCGGA
>JADLHH010000269.1 GCA_020848855.1 Anaerolineae bacterium
AGGCGATCCACGTGAGCTACGGCTTTAAGTGGCTGCGACATCTGCTCGGCGATGACGACGCCGGGCAGGAAGAACTCAAGCGGCTGACCGACGAGGCGCGCGCGAAGATGGCGGAATTTGTGTTCAATCACAAGGACGATCCGGGCGTGTCGCTGGCGCCGTACTTTGACCGGTTGCACGACGTAATCGCCGGGATGGCGTATGAAATCCCCGACGATGGGCTGGACATTCAGTGGGCGCCGGTCGTTGCCGACGATGAGGTTTTGTACGAGTTGTGAGTCGGTGTCCCAAATCCGGCTTGCGAAAACGGGCAGGGCATTCGACGCCGGCGAGGTGAGTATGGTGTGTTCGGATGCCGAACTGGATCGCTGGGGAGAACAGTATGCGGCTTGCAGTGTTTCGCGCTCTGTGGGGCATGACCGGCGCGACCGAACAGCAGATTGACCGGATCGCCGAAGCGGGCTATGACGGCATCGAGGGGTTTATCGGCGCGTCGCCGCTGGACGCAGCGCAGTTTCGCGCTTTGGTCGCGGGGCATGGGCTGAAGCTGATCATGGCGGGCGCGGTCGAGAGCATCGACGCGCTGGAGCCGACGCTCAAGGCGCTGGCGGAGTACCAGCCGATCAAGATTGGGCTGCACAGCGGGCGCGACCACATGACCCGCGACCAGGGACGGGCGTTCTTCGAAGAAGCGCTGCGGGTCGAACAGGAAATCGGCATTCCGGTTTCGCACGAGACGCACCGGGGACGGATGTTCTTCACGCCCTGGGATACGGCTTTCTACCTGCGCGAATTCCCCATGCTGAAAATTGTGGCGGACTACAGCCACTGGGTCAACGTGTGCGAGCGCCTGCCGGACGATCATCTGGATGCGCTCGACCTCGCCAACGCGCGGACGTTCCATATTCACGCCCGCGTCGGCTACGAGCAAGGTCCGCAGGTTCCCGATCCGTCCGCGCCGGAGTACGCCTCGCAGCTTACCTGGCACGAAAAGCAGTGGGCGGCGATCATCCGGGCGCGGCAGGCGGCGGGCGATGCGCTGCTGACGGTCACGCCGGAATACGGACCGCCGAATTACCTGCACACGCTGCCGCACACCAACGCCCCGGTGGCGGATCTGTGGTCGGTGTGCGTGTGGGGGATGGTGCATTTTCGGCAGCTATTCGGGGCGGTTGTACAGCCGCCCCCGGCAAGCTGACCAGTCTTTGCGGGCAAATGGCACAGAGGTTGCTATCCAGGTAATGGAAACATCGGGGCGGCTGTAGATGCCGCTTCAGCACAAAAGATGCAACTGGCGATGCAAGGCGTGGGGTAGAAGCAGTCATGAACCGTAGGGGCGTTCAGCGGAGCGCCCCTGCTTCATTATGAGGTTATGATGCACGAAAACGAACGGGCGGAAATATTGTCCCTGAACGGGACGTGGCAGATCGAAATTGGTGGCGCGGTGGGCGAAATTCGCGTGCCTGGCGCGTGGGAAGCGCAGGGCTATGACGGCAGGGCGGGGGTGAACGAGCCGGTCATCTACCGTTGCTCGTTCGTCGTGCCCGCTGAATGGGCGGGCGCAGAAATGATGCTGCGCTTCGGGGCGATCAGCTACTACGCCGAGGTGATCGTCAACGGCGTGCCAGTGGGGGCGCACGAGGGCTTATGGACGCCGTTCGAGTGCGACGTGACGCAGGCGATTAAGATTGGCGAAACGAATCAACTCGAAGTGCGTGTTGTCAAGCCGGGGCGCGCCGGGGATCGCTTCCCGTACCGCGACGTACTGGTTGGCTTCCTGCCGTATGTGTTCGATACCTTCGGCGGTATCTGGCAGGATGTGACGCTGGTGGTGCACCGTGCGGGTGGATTCTCCGGTGTGGCTGTACTGCCGGATGCCGACAGCGGAACGGTAGAAATCCGGTGGCAGCCTTCTCAGGATGGCAACGTAGTGGCAACGATTACAGAAGCGGGCGGAACAACAGTCGCTCAGTCGCGGATATCAGGATCGAAACAGGTGACCCTTCGAGTCGATGCGCCCCAGCGCTGGTCGCCCGAAACGCCATCGCTGTATACGCTGACCTTGCAGATTGAACGAGGCGACGAGGTGGTTGCCGAGACGACGCGGCGCTTCGGCTTTCGCAAACTGGAAGCCGACGGCGCGCGCCTGCGCCTGAACGGCGAGCCAAGCCACTTGCGCGGCGTGCTCAGTTGGGGCTGGGATCCCAAGACGCTCGCGCCGATGCCGACCGACGACGAAGTGCGCGACGAATTCCGGCGCGTGCGCGCAATGGGCTTCAACCTGGTCAAGCTGTGCCTGTTCGTGCCGTCGGAGAACGTGTTCCGCATCGCCGACGAGGAAGGGATGCTGCTGTGGCTCGAACTGCCGCTGTGGCTGCCGAACCTGAACGACCACCTGCGCGAGCAGGCGCGAATAGAATACGCCGACATCATGGCGTGGGTGCATCACCATCCGTCGGCGGTGATCTACAGCCTCGGCTGCGAGCTGGGCGCGGACATGGCAGACGCGGCGCTGCTGGATGCGCTGAATGCGACGGTGCGCGGCATGACCCGCGACTGTCTGGTGTGCGACAACAGTGGGTCGGGCGAAGCCTACGCCGGGCTGAGCTTCGACTACGCCGATTTCAACGATTACCACTTCTACGCCGACCTGCATTATTTCGTGCCGCTGCTTGATCTGTTCCGGCGCGACTGGCGTCCGGCGCGCCCGCTGATCTTCGGCGAATTCTGCGACGCCGACGATTACCGCGACCCGGCGGCGCTGGAAAACGGGCAGCAGGCGGCGTGGCGCGATTACGAAGGCATCGAGGGGAATGTCAGCCGCTGGGCGTATATCGAGCAGGAGCAGCGGATGGCGAAAAACGCGTTGCCATTCAGCGACGCGCAAATCGCCAGTATTTCGCGTCGTCAATCGCTGGTGGTGCGCAAGACCATTCTGGAGCGCACGCGGCTGCGGAACGACATCGGCGGTTACGTGCTGACCGGGCTACGCGACACGCCGATCAGCACGTCGGGCGTGTTCGACGACAACGGGCGCGCCAAATGGGAGCCGGAGGCGTTCCGCGCCTTCAACGATGACGCGGTGCTGCTGCTGGAGCAGGGGCGCGCTCGCCGCTGGATGCACGGCGGCGACCGTCCGTACCCCGGCGACCTGTTCAATCATCGTTCCGGCGCGGCGGCGAGCTTCCGCGTGGTGCTGGCGCACGCGCGGCGCGAATTTGCTGCCGGTGAACTGGTTTGGCGGCTGGTCGCGCCGAATGGCGACGCGCAGGGCGGCACGATTACGCGCGGCAAAGCGCTGCGGGTTTCGCCTGTCGAGGTTGCGCGGATCGAATTCACCGTGCCGGATGTGGCGCGCGCCGAACAGTGGGCGCTGGAAGTCGAACTCGACGGCGCGGTTCGCAACCGCTGGGCGCTGTGGTTCTATCCGAAGCTGCCGCCCCTCGAAACGCCGGTGTACGACCCGGCGGGTGTGTTGGACGACCTGAGCAGTCTCCCGACGGCTGATCTGTCGCGCGACGAAGCCGTGATCGCCGGGGTGTTTACGCCGGAACTGGAACACTACCTGCGAGCAGGCGGCAGGGCGGTGCTGATCCAGCCCGGCGCGGGCGCGCTGCCGACGCAGCCCGTCCCGTTCTGGCGCGAGTCGATCAAGCTGCTGTACGACCATCCGGTGATGAACGCCATGCCGCACGCCGGTTACGCCGATTTGCAGTTCTATCACGTGGCGACCGACCACGCTTTCGACGCGGCGGCGTTCGCCGACATGGAAGTCACCCCGGTGATGCGGCGGCTCGACGCGCGGCTGTTCACGCTGCTGGATTACGTCGTTGACGTTCGGCTCGGCGCGGGCAGGCTGCTGGCGACGACGCTGCGGCTGCTGGGCGGGGCGGGCGATCAGGCGTGGGGGCTGGACGGCAACGTCGCCGGTGAGTACCTGCTTCACCAGATGATTCGAGCGCTGGCGTCGCACGTCAATTGAAGTTACTGTATTGTGAGGCTAAGATCGAGGTAGTTTGGACTTTCGACGCGTGCCCGACTGGGATACGCACATTACCCCTGGGAATAGATTATGGCAAAACCGATTGCAGTACAGCTTTATTCCGTTCGGGAAGCGCTCGCGCAGGACACCGAGGGCGTGATTCGCAAGATTGCTTCGTTCGGCTATCAGGGTGTCGAGCCGTTCGGCGGTGTGAACGCGCAGGCGGTTGCCGACCTGTGTGGCGAGCTGGGTCTGAAAATTCCCAGCACGCACATCGGGCTGCCGCTGGGCGAGAAGCGTGACGAGATGCTGAACTTCGTGCGGATTCTGGGCTGCCAATACCTGGTTGTCCCGTGGATTGCGCCCGACGAATTCAAGACGGTCGAAAGCACGATTGCCGTGTGCAACCGCCTGAATGAAGCCAACCAGGTCGCGCGCGATGCCGGGCTGACGCTGGTGTATCACAACCACTGGTTCGAATTCGAGCCGCTGGGCGACACGCGCCCCTACAAGGTGATGGCGGAACATCTCGACCCGACGATTGCGTTCGAGATTGACACCTACTGGGCGCAGGTTAGCGGCTGCGATCCGGTCGCGGTCATTGACGAACTGGGCACGCGCGTGCCCCTGCTGCACATCAAGGACGGTCCTGCCGATGGCAGGGAATCGCCGATGGTGGCGGTCGGCGAAGGCGTGATGGATGTCCCGGCGATTGTCGCGGCGGGCAAGCACGCCGAATGGCTGATCGTCGAGCTGGATCGCTGCGCGACCGACATGCTGGAAGCAGTGCGGACGAGCTACGGCAATCTGGAGCAGATCGCCCGTGGAAACTAAGATGCGTGTCGGCATTATCGGGTGCGGCAACATTTTCCCGGCGTATGTGAAGGGCTGCCGTGCGTTCAAGATTCTGGAAGTCGTCGCCTGCGCCGACCTACTGCCGGAACGCGCCGGGGAACGGGCGAAGGAATTCGATATTCCGAAAGCACTGTCGGTCGAAGGACTGCTGAGCGACCCGGAAATCGACGTGGTGATCAACCTGACCGTGCCGGTGGCGCACGCCGAAATCAGCCGGGCGATTCTGGCAGCCGGGAAGCACGTCCACAGCGAGAAGCCGCTGGCGATCACCCGCGAGGATGGCAGGTCGATCCTCGACGCCGCCGGCGAATGCGGGCTGCGCGTCGGCTGCGCGCCGGATACATTCCTCGGCGGCGGCTTGCAGACCTGCCGCAAGCTGATCGACGACGGGGTGATCGGCGTGCCGGTAGCGGCGACGGCGTTCATGGCGTCGCATGGTCCCGAAGCGTGGCACCCGAACCCGGACTTCTTCTACAAGCTCGGCGGCGGCCCGCTGCTGGACATGGGTCCCTATTACCTCACGGCGCTGGTTCACCTGCTCGGTCCGGTTCGTCGGGTGAGCGGCTCGGCGCGTATTTCGTTCCCGGAGCGAATCGCCACCAGCGAGGCGCTGAACGGGCACCGGATCGCCGTCGAAGTGCCGACCCACGTCGCGGGGGTGCTCGACTTCGGCAGCGGGGCGGTGGCGACCATCCTGACGAGCTTCGACGTGTGGGCGCACAACCTGCCGCGTATCGCAGTCTACGGTTCGGAAGGGACGCTGAGCGTGCCCGACCCGAACACGTTCGGCGGTCCGGTCAGGCTGCGGCTGGGCGGCGAAAGCGAGTGGCGGGAAGTCGCGCTAACGCACAGCGCCGATGTGGGGCGCGGGATCGGCGTGGCAGACCTGGCATATGGCTCGGTGTACGGACGCCCGCACCGCGCCAGCGGCGAACTCGCGTATCACGTGCTTGACCTGATGCACGCGCTGATCGACTCGTCGGCTGCCGAACGGCATATCCTCATTGAGAGCACGTGCGCCCAGCCCGCGCCGCTGCCGGTCGGTTTGCCGGTGGGCGAACTGGACGCTTCGCTGGCTTCATGACTGCGGGGGTCGGGCGGGTGCGAACTGCCCCGTATCCAACCCTTTTTGTCTAGACAACACGACTAAGAGCTTAAGCCCCGATTAGACGAACACGGGCGTAATTGTGCGGAAATGTGCAACTTAATTTCTGGCAGCGTATGTTCGTATTATAATCGGGTTGAGCTACGATAAATACAACTCGCATTTCGACGCGCCATGTCGCACATGGCATTTGTTTAGCGCGCAATCTCAGGAGATGTAGACCAGATGTCCAAGCGAAAGATTCTCGTCACGCTGTCCGAGTACGGCTACTGGGGCGAGGAATTGATTGGTCCGCTCGACGTTATGATCGAGCAAGGATGGGAATACACGTTTGTCACGCCGCGCGGGCGCAAGCCGCCGGCGCTGCCGCCGAGCATGGAAGTCGGCTTCTACGATCCGCCGCTTCACAAAGTCGTCACCGACGAATACTACGCCAGGCGGACGAAGGAAGTCCATGAATCCGACCTGCTGGCGAACCCGGTGAACCTGGAAGCGTGGTTCCCGGAGCGCCCCTATTTCAACGGACCCAACTACGGGCACGATCTCGAAGCATACTATAACGCCCGCGACAAAGCCTGGAAAGACCTGGAGCAGTACGACGCGCTGGTGATGCCGGGCGGCAGCGGTCCGATGATCGACATCAACAACAACCTGCGCATCCACGACCTGATCCTCGGCTTTGTCAAGCAGGACAAGCTGGTGGCGGCGGAATGCTACTGCGTGACGGCGCTCGCCTTCGCGCGCGAGCTTGAAGGGCGCAAGAGCATTATCGCCGGCAAGCACGTCACCGGGCACGCGGTCGAATACGACTGGAAAGAGGGCACGGGCGTCATGGGCATCAACGCCGACTTCCGCTGGCCGTTCTACCCGCTGGAATACATCCTGCGCGATGCGACCCAGCCGGGCGGGCAGTATCATGGAGGCGTCGGGCGCACGATTTCGACGATTCTCGACTATCCGTTCCTGACCGGGCGTTCGACGCAGGACTCGCGTCTGGTTGGCGACCTGCTGGTCGAAGTTCTGGACAACGGTCTGCGCCGCTACGGATGGTAAGCTGCTAACGGCAAAACTCGGTCAACCAAGATTCGGTTGACCGAGTTGTTTTCGCCCGTCAATGAAGGGACAAGTGCAAACTATGCCAGGTAAATCCGGGCGCTTTGCGATGATCGAGCAATTCCTTGCCGACGACATCCATTACATGTTCGGCAATCCGGGCACGGTCGAGCAGGGCTTCCTCGATTCGCTGGAAGAATATCCCCAGTTCCGGTACATCATGGGGCTGCAGGAGACGATCGCGGTAGCGATGGCGGACGGCTATGCCCGTGCCACCAAGCGCCCGACAGTCGTGCAGCTTCACAGCGGTGTGGGGCTGGGCAATGGCATCGGCATGATGTATCAGGCGATGCGCGGTCATGCGCCGCTGGTGGTGATCGCCGGCGAGTCGGGCATCAAATACGATGCGATGGACGCGCAGATGGCGGCTGATCTGGTGTCGATGGCGAAGCCGGTGACGAAATGGTCGACGCGCGTGATTGACCCGCGCTCGCTGCTGCGAGTGCTGCGCCGGGCAATCAAGATCGCGGCGACTCCGCCGATGGGTCCGGTGTTCGTGTGCGTCCCGGCGGATGTGCTGGACGCCGACAACGACGAGCCGATCTTCCCGACCTCGATCCCGGAGACGCGGGTCGCGCCTGCGCCGGAACTGGTCGCGCGGGCGGCTGACATGCTGGTCGGCGCTCAACACCCGATGATCATCATCGGTGACGGCATCGCCTTCTCGTACGCGCAGGATGAGCTGGCGCGGGTCGCCGAACTGCTCGGCGCGGAAGTGTGGGGCGCGGACGCTTCGGAGACCAATCTCAGCTTCACTCATCCGTTGTGGAAGGGGATGCTGGGGCACATGTTCGGTGCGTCCAGCAGCAAGGTGACCATCAAAGCCGACGCGGTGCTGATCGCCGGGACATACGTCTTCCCCGAAGTGTTCCCATACTTCGAAGACGTGTTCAGCCCGAACACCCCCGTCGTTCACTTCGACCTCAACGCTTACGAAATTGCCAAGAACTTCCCGGTCGATCTCGGCGTCGTCAGCGACCCGAAGCTTTCGCTCGCGGCGCTGGCAGATGCGCTCGCCAGCCGTCAGAGCGAGAGCCAGAAGCAGGCGGCGCAGGCACGGCTGCAAGCCAGCCGCAGCGCCAACGACGCCGCGCGTCAGCAGCAGCTTGATCACGACCGCGCGGTGCGAGACGAAGTGCCGATGCACGCTTCGGTGTTCATGGAAGAACTGTCGAAGCACGTTCCATCGGACGTGATGATCTTCGATGAGGCGCTGACCGTCTCGCCGGATGTGACGCGCTATATGCCGCCCACGCTGCCGGATCACTTCTTCCAGACGCGCGGCGGCTCGCTCGGCGTCGGTATCCCCGGCGCGCTGGGGATCAAGATCGCGCATCCTGAAAAGACGGTGATCGGCTTCACCGGCGACGGCGGCAGCATGTATACGATTCAGGCGTTGTGGACGGCGGCGCACTTCAAGATCGGCGCCAAGTTCGTCATCTGCAACAACCAGACCTATATGCTCCTCAAGCTGAACATCATGCAGTACTGGAAAGACCAGATTGGCGAGCCGGCGCATCAGTTCCCGCACAGCTTCGACCTGGGCGACCCGGTGGTCGACTTCGCGGCGCTGGCTCGCTCAATGGGCGTGCCGGCGGTGCGCGTGGATCATCCCGATCAGGTTGCCGACGCGGTCAAGCAGATGCTGGAAATAGATGGTCCGTTCCTGGTCGATATGGTGATCAGCAGCCGTGTCCCGGGCACGTGAAGCAAATTGAAATGATTAACGATGCAAAGTAGGAGTATTGTATGCCGAACCCATTGAGTCATGAAGCCGTCTACGCGATGGCGGTGGAGTGGTACGGCGGTCTGGACGATCACGTTCCAGAGCCGCGCCTGCTGAAGCTGCTGGTCGAAGAGGGGCTGGAACAGCAGTGGCCGGATTACCACGTTCAGAACCTGGAAGATTTCGACGGCTGGTACCAGCGCGCGCTGGGGCTGTTCTTCGATGAACACCATACCATCAAGGAACTCACGGTGACGCCGAGCGCGGATGGAACCTATGCGGACGTGAAGGTGTTCGTCAACTGGAAGGCGCGCGTGTGGACGCACCGCGAGGCGCGCAGCAAGTTCCTGAACCTGGACATTCATCAGACGTGGGTGGTCGTGCCGTCCCCGGACGGGACGAAGCCGCTGATCAAATTCATTCGGTTTGACGACGGTACGCCGCTGGAAGGTTCCGACACGCTGTAAGCACGGCGGTACGACAGAGAGTCGTGAAACGACGACCCCAAACGGCATCGTTTCACGACTTATACTCTGGATACATTCAAAGCCTGGTGTATCACAGCCGAGAGGCTGAGCAGTACCTAAGGTAACATTTCCAGTTGAATGGAGAGTATAACGTGGCAAACAAAGACGTAGTTTTCCAGTACTATGATCTGTTCGCTAAGGGTGACTTCGACACGATGATCAAGGAGTGCTTCCACCCGAACATGACCTGGACGATGCCGGGACATCACCCGCTCTCCGGGAAGATGCAGGGCGCTCCCGCTGCTGCCGCGTTTCTCCAGGCGCTGAGTAAAGCAGGCGTGTGGGTTGAAGACATCCACATCGGCGAACTGGACGACGGCACGATTGTCGAGAAGCACATGGGGCACGCCAAGTATGACGATGGACGTGTGGTCGACTTCCCGACCTGTACAACCTATGGCTTCAAAGATGGCAAGATTTTTGATGTGCGCGTCCACACCGGCGGGCAGCACGTAGTTGATGCCTATTTCTGGTGGAAGTTCCCGCTGAAGGGCGTTCCCGCTCGCCTGGCGGAATAAGCTGATTGCACTGGACTTATCTGGCGCGAACGGCATTCGGGGGCAAGGGTGAACGGGTCGTCTGCCAAGCCGAATCATAACCGTCACCCTCGCTATTCACAACCGGGGCGTTTTGCGTGTAGACCTCAAAATTATCACTGCGGCTGAAAGATGCGAATTGTGTTGGCTAGCATTCTCCTTTCAGCCGCAGGATTTTGTTGTCTAGAGTAAGATTCTTCTATAAAGATTTCTTTCAGCGCACCGGGCTTACAATGGAGAAAGAACCACGCTCAGCGGCAGTATCCAGCTTGATATCGGGGGTTGGAACGCCCGATTTCATTACGAAGTCGACCAACTTCCGATACTTTAACGGTTTCAAGCGCAAAACTAAGGGAGAATGATACATGATGAACCGTGAAATAATTGAGAAGTACTTCGAGTACGCTAATGCCGGTGAATGGGATAAGTGGTGCGACCTGTTCAGCGAGGACGCAGTCTATGAGGAACAGTTGGCAGGGCGTATTGAAGGTCGTGAGACATTGCGCCCGATGATGGCTGGTTTCCCCAACGCTTATAAATCGTTCGTCAATACGCCGCGGCACTTCATCGTCGAAGCTGATCGCGCAGCGGCGGTATCGCATATCTCGGCTCAAGCGATGAAATATCCTGACGAGAAGATTGAAGCCGAGGCGATGCTGTTCCTGCAAATGAAAGACGGCTTGATCGTCTTTGCACAGAACTTCCATGATTCGAAGCCGTTTGCACCGTTCCTGCGTCAAATCAGCGAAGGGTAGGCAGGGAAGAAGATGAGCGACACTTACGATTACATCGTGATTGGGGCAGGCGCAGCAGGTTCGGTGGTTGCCAACCGTCTGTCCGAAACCAAGAGCGCCCGCGTCCTCCTGCTCGAAGCCGGGACGGGGGAAATTCCCGAAACGGTGCGTATTCCTGCTGCCTGGCCGATGCTGTGGCACACGAACATCGACTGGGATTACCAGAGCACGCCGCAGGATGCGCTCGGCGGTCGCCGGGTATACGAGCCGCGTGGCAAGGTGGTCGGCGGTTCGAGCGATTTTTACATCATGATGCATATTCGCGGGCATGTTTCGGACTACGACAACTGGGCGTACAACGGCGCGCCGGGCTGGGCGTATGACGACGTGCTGCCTTATTTCAAGAAGATGGAAGACCAGGAAGACGATACCAGCCCGTGGGCGGGTCATGGCGGCATGATCAGCGTGATCAATGCCAAGAATCACAACCCGAACCCGACTTCGGCGGCATTTATCGAAGCCTGCGTCGAACTGGGCTACCCGCGCACCGACGACTTCAACGGTCCCGACATGATCGGCGCAGGGTGGCATCATGTGAACATCAAGGACGGCAAGCGCCACAGCGCCAACGAAGCGTATATCGAGCCGATTCTGGGCAAGCGGAAGAATTTCACGCTGAGCACCAATTCGCAGGCGACCCGGCTGCTGTTCCGGGGAAACCGCTGCACAGGTGTCGAATACAAGCAGGGGCGCAAGAAGGTCAAGGCGTATGCCGACAAGGAAGTGATCGTCTGCGGTGGCGCGATCAACTCGCCCCAACTGCTGATGCTGTCCGGCATTGGCAACCCGGAACATCTCAGGCAGCATGGCATTGACGTAAAAGTGGGGCTGCCGGGTGTCGGCGAAAATTTCCACAATCATGTGCTGACCGGGCTGATCTACGAGACGACGCGCCCCGTACCGCCGCCGAACCTCAACATGAGCGAGTCGGCGATGTTCGTCAAGTCCGACCCCGGCTGGGTGGGACCCGACCTGCAGATGGCGTTCGTGCATGTGCCGTTCGACATCATCATCGGCGGTAAAAACCCGAATGCGGTCAGCATGCTGCCGGGACTGGTACGTCCACTGTCGCGCGGCTGGGTGCGCCTGAACAGCGCCGACCCGCTCGACAAGCCGCTGATCAACGCCAATTATCTCAGCCTGCAGTCGGACGTGGATCGCCTGATCAGGACGATTGAAATCGGGCGCGAGATTTTCAACGCCAAAGCCTTCTCGGACTGGATTACCGGCAAGGAACTGCTGCCCGGTCCGCGCTACAAGACCAAGAAGCAGCTCGAAACGTTTGTGAAGCAGCGCGCCGATTCGTACCACCATCAAGCCGGGTCGTGCAAGATGGGCTTGGACGCGATGGCGGTGGTCGACCCCGAATGCCGCGTGCACGGCGTCGAGGGGCTGCGCGTCGTCGACGCCAGCGTGATGCCATTCGTACAGTCGGGCAACTGCCACGCCGGCATCCTCATGATTGCCGAAAAGGTCTCCGACCTGATCAAGCAGGCGAACGGCGCATAACGGTCTGGTATTTTCGGTGGAGAGGCATCGCCCCTCCACCGCATTTTCGCGTGATATAACCTGGGACAAACATCCATGAGTTTGCAGGGAAAAAAAGTCGGCGTACTGATCGAAAGCGACTACTACGAGAAGGAAATCTTCTACTACGAGCATCGCTTTCCCGAAGAAGGCATCGAACTGCATTTTCTAAGCCGCCTGTGGGGGCAGCCTTATCTGACGTTCACCGGGCACGAGTACAAAGCGCCGTTTGAATGTCACGAGAGCTTCGAGGACATGAGCGACGAGACGCTGCGCAGCTTTTCGGCGATCATCGTTCCTTCAGCCATCGTATCGGATCGTCTGCGGTATACTCCAGATGTGCATGATCCATCTCCAGCAGTGAAATTCCTGGCGCGGGCTTTTGCCGAGCCGGATATCGTCAAGGGGATTATCTGCCACGGCATGTGGCTGTGTTCGTACAAACCGGAACTGGTGCGCGGGCGCCGCGTAACCTGCCACAATAACCTGTATGGCGACGTGGTGAACATGGGCGCGATTTACACGGACGAGGACGTGGTGGTGGACGGCGACCTGATCACCGGACGCACGGGCGGTCACTGTCACCTGTTTGCGCGTAAGATCATCGACACTCTGTACGAAAAGGAGGGGGCACGCTGATGATTTTTTCGCATGTTGCCTTAACCTGCAAAGACCAGCAGGCGACCGAGCATTACTACACGCAGTATTTCGGGTTCAGGCGCGCTGCCGTCTTCGATATTGGCGGCGGCAACCAGTTGATCTTCATCAAGATGGGAAATGTCTACCTGGAACTGTTCCCCGGCGCAGACCCGCGCGTAGGCGACGCGCCGGCTGCCGATGGCGGCAACGCGCAGGGCGTGCGCCACATCGCGTTCCAGGTTGACAATGCCGATGTGACGATTGCGGCGATGGGTGATGCCGCGAAGATCACCCTCGGTCCACTCGATTTTGACGGCTTTATCCCCGGCTGGCGCACCTATTGGCTTGCCGACCCGGACGGGAACATCGTCGAGGTCAGCCAGGGGTTCAAAGACCAAGCTAATCCGCCCGCGTTTGAGTCATAAGATGAGGACACTGTGAATAACTTCGACTTTTCCTTTTCC
>JADLHH010000270.1 GCA_020848855.1 Anaerolineae bacterium
CGGCTGCAACGCCTGGAGCAAAGGAGCGTCTATGCACGTCATGACCAGCAGCTTGCAGAAGCAAATGATCCTGACGCAGATTGCCGACATTATCGGCGCGGAAAACATCCTCACTTCGGAGACGGATCGCCTAGCCTACGGCGTGGATGTTTTCTGGGTTCCGACAATGCTGGTCGATCGTGGGGAAGTGCCACCGCTGCCCGATGTCGTCGTGCAGCCGGAAACCGTCGAGCAGATCAGCGAGCTGGTTAAGCTGGCGAACGTCTACCGCATCCCGGTGATTCCGTGGGGCGGGGGAAGTGGCTCGCAGGGGGGAATCATCCCGGTTTATGGCGGATTGACTATCGACCTCAAGAAGCTCAATCGCATCCTCGACATCAACGAGACCAATCTCACGGTCACGGCGCAGGCAGGCATCAACGGACACGCGCTGGAACAGGCGCTGAATGCGCGTGGGCTGACCTTCCCGCATTATCCCGCCTCGGTGCATTCCGCCACGCTCGGCGGCTATATCGCGCCGCGCGGCTCCGGCGTGCTCTCCACGAAGTATGGCAAAATCGAGAGCCTCGTGCTGAACGTCCAGGTCGTTCTGCCGAATGGCGATGTGATCCGCACGCTGCCCGTCCCCGCGCACGCCTCTGGACCGGGCATCCTCGACCTGTTCATGGGCGCGGAAGGCTCCTATGGCATTATCACCGAAGCCACTGTCATGATCGCGCACGAGCCAGCCGAACGGCGCTTCCGGGCGTGGCTGTTCCCCGACGTGACCACCGGGCTGGAAGCTGGTCGCCGGATCATGACCGACCGTCTGGAGCCTTCGGTGATCCGCGTTTACGACGAAGCCAGCACCGCCACCCGCATCAAGAGTATTCTCGGTCTGGAGGCTCAGGGATCGTACGCGGTCTTTGGCTTTGACGGCTGGCACGAAGTCGTTGAGGCGCAGGAACAGCGCGCGCTGGCGATCTGCCGCGAACTGGGCGGCGAAGACCTGGGGCGCGAGCCGGGCGAGCACTGGTGGAATCATCGCTACGACTTTTACTTCCCGCCCAAGATGCTCATGCTGCCCTGGATGTTCGGCACGATGGACACGGTCTGCCCCTTCGACAAGATGGAATCGCTCTACCGCGCCAAGCAGCGGCTCTTTCTGGAAGACTACGCTCGCTACAACGTGAAGTACATCGCGCATTTCTCGCACTGGTACAAGTGGGGCGTGATGGTCTACGACCGCTTCATCATCGAGGAGCCGCCCCGCGACCCCGACGAAGCCCTGCGGTTGCACAACGAATTGTGGAACGCTGCCGTGCGCACGTCGATCAAGCACGGCGGCGTGATGAACGAGCATCACGGCGTGGGTCTCAAGCTGGCGCGTCTGGTGCGCGAACAATACGGCTCCGCTTTCCAGATTCTGGAAGGGCTGAAGCGGTCGCTTGATCCGCAGAATATCCTGAACCCAGGCAAAATGGGTTTTGGTCCCCCATCCGCCTGAACCGAGGGAGAGGCACGATGACAACGCAGTTGGCAGACTATGCGGAAAAGTTGTATGGGTGTCGCTTCTGCCCCATGTGCAAGCCGAAGGGCGAAGTCAGCCGGGTGACGCAGAAGGAGTCGCACACCACGCGCGGGCGCGCGCTGGTGCTGTGGCGCATTCTCAGCGGCTATGCCCAATGGGATGCCCGCGCGGTCGAATTGATCTACGAAGCGGGTCTCGACAGCGCCAGCGGAGCCTGGTGCGTCAGCGATTATCCGGTGGCGCAGTATATTCTGGCGGCGCGGCGCGAGATCGTCGCCAGCGGGCTAGCGCCGAGCGCCGTGACCACGCTCAACGAGCAGCTTCTGCAAACCGACGTGACCGCCGATGCGCCGCAGGCATCGACGCTGGTCTACAGCGATGACGCCTCAGCCGCCGGTGACTGGCTGCCGCTGCTGGGGAACGATGCAGCCGCGTTGGTGTCCGGCAAAATCGGGCTGGCGTACTCGCTCGGTCTTGTCGAGTCCGCTCAGGTGCTGGGGCAGCGGCTGGTGCAGGCGCTCCGGCAGAGCGGCGCGCGGCAAATCCTCGCCGATGGTCCGATGGCGTACTGGGCGCTCACGAATGTCCTGCCGGAGTTGGGGCTGGCGCTGCCCGACGGCGTCCGTGTGACCTTCGGGACGGCTTGGCTGGCGGAGCACAACGTCGCCGGTTCTGGTCAGAGCGTCATCTATCACGACTCGGCATTTTACCGGCTGGCGGCGCTTGATTATGAACTGCCGCGCCGCGTGCTGGCGGCTGGCGGCGCGCAGGTGGTCGAATACTTTGGCACGAACAGCCGCGCGCTGGCAGATGATGCTGGCGTTGAAGGCGGTCTGCACCATCTCTATCCCGATCTGGCGGCGGCTGTCGCCCGAATGCGGCTGGCAGGCAAGCCCGCTGGCGACCTGATCGTGACCGACTGTCCCGATTCGGCAGGCTGGCTGGCACGCAGCGCCGGCGACGGCGTCCGGGTGATGACTTTGGCAGCCTGGGCGCGCCAGCGCGTCGCATCGCCCGCCTAGGTTGGCTTTCGCAGTC
>JADLHH010000271.1 GCA_020848855.1 Anaerolineae bacterium
AAGCGTTCCAGAGCATCGTGCCGAACAAGATCAACCTGTTCCGCATCGCCGACGAAGGCATCCAGATTCTGGAGCCAATCGAAGGTCGCGTCGACAGCACATCGCTCGGTCCGGTGATCATCAGCCCGTCGGAGCGGCAGCGCCCGCGCCTCGTCACCCAGATGACCATTCAGGACGCGCTGATCATCCATATGGGTAACTTCCCGACGGACGGACGGTTTATCGGCGTGCCGCCGACACCGACACCTGTCCCGGTCGAGGGCGAAGAAGGACAGGGCGGCACGCCGCCGCCGCCGACTCCCACCCCGCCGCGCCCGGACATCGTGACGCTGGGCGTCACGCCGCAGGAAGCGGTCGTCCTGACGTGGCTGATCGAAGCCAAAGTGCCGGTCACGCTGGCGCTGCGCTCGGCAAGCGATACGGCACGGACTTCGACGACCGAGGTCACGCTCGACTACATGATGGGTCAGTACGGCATCTCGCTGCCGGGCAAGCGACCGTTCACCATCGAACCGGCGATCCGCAGCATCCGCCAGTTGGTGGCAAGCGCCGAAATCCAGCTATCCGGTTCAGGCGGATGAGACAATAGACAATGCAGGAAAAACACGGCAAGAACGTTATCCAGGTGTTGATCGTTGACGACATCCAGGAGACGCGCGAAAACATCAAGAAGCTGCTCTCCTTCGAGGATGAGTTCAAGGTCGTTGGCTCGGTCGGTACGGGGCGCGAAGCGCTGCGCGTGACATTGGAAACGCGCCCCGATATCGTCATCATGGACATCAACATGCCGGATATGGACGGCATCCAGGCGACCAACGAGATCACCAAAGCCGTCCCCACCGCCGCCGTGATCATGATGTCGGTGCAGACTGATGCCGACTACATGCGCAAAGCGATGCAGGCGGGCGCGCGCCAGTTCCTGGGTAAGCCGATTGACCCGGATGAGCTGTACAGCACGATCCGCTCGGTATACAAGAACTACGAGCCGATCCGCCGCCAGGCGATGGCGATGCAAGATATGCCGATGGACGTGCGCAAGGTCAAGCCTGTCGCGTCCGAAGGCAGCGAACTGCGCGCTGGGAATATCGTCGTCGTCTACAGCCCGCAGGGCGGTGTTGGCTGCACGACCATCGCCACCAACCTCGCCGCCGGGCTGATGCGCAAGGGCATCAAGGTGCTGCTGATTGACGCCGACCTCCAGTTTGGAGACGTGGGCGTGTTCCTCAAGCTGCAGTCGCAGTCGACGCTGGCAGACCTTGTCCACAAGATCGACGACCTCGACACCGATTTCTTTGACAGCGTGGTAGCAACCCACGAAAGCGGGCTGAAAGTGCTGCTCGGTCCCCAGCGCCCGGAATTCGCCGAGGAAGTTGAAGCCGTGCCGACCGCCGTCGCGCGCATCATCGAGAAGATCGCCAGCAGCTACGATTTCATCATCGTTGACACCAGCCGGCGGATTGACGAGCAGTTCCTCTCGCTGACCGACATCGCCACCAAAGTGTACCTCATCTGCACGCCGACGCTGGCGTCGGTCAAGAACACGCGCTTCGTGATCGATCTGTTCGACCGGCTGAACTATCCGCCGGACAAATCCGCGCTGGTGCTCAACCGCGTCGAGGATGAGCGCAGCCGGAGCCGGGTCACCATCCCGGCGGACGTGATCGAAAAGCACCTGAAGAAGAACACCGTCGCCAAAATTCCGCTCAACGAGCAGGTGATCCTGAGCGCGGTCAACAAGGGTGTGCCGGCGGTCGCCTCGCGGGATCGCTCCAAGTCGCCGGTCAAGGAACTGATCGACTTCTCCGACTACGTCTTCACGTCGCTGATGAACGCCGGCGCCGACGAACTCGAAGAAGATGACGACAAGAAGAGCAAGAAGATCGGTTTCGGGCTGCTTGGACGAAACTAAAGGCACAGGACGGCGTGTTTGCGTGTAACGTAAGGGTAGGTTGAGACTGGAGACGGTGTTATGTCTTTATTAAGGCGCATTGAAAAAGGCGGCGGCGAAGGCGGTTCAGGTTCGTCGTCGCGCGGCGATACCGGCGATTTCGGTTCCGACAGCGGCGACGAGTCGCGTCTGGCAGCGATGCGCTCGCGCAACCAGCAGGTCATGGGACGCGCGGGGACACGCGGCACCGAAAACTCCTACGTCGACCTGAAAACGCGCGTCCAGAACCGCCTCCTTTCCGAACTCGACCAGTCGATGGACTTGTCGCGCAAGAACGAAGTGCGCGCCCACATCGAAGAATTGTTCAACGCCATCCTCGCCGAAGAAAGCATGGTGCTGGCACGGCAGGAGCGGCAGCGCCTGTTCGAATCAATCGTCGCCGAAATTCTGGGCTTCGGTCCGCTCGAACCGCTGCTGGCGGACGAGACCATCACCGAAATCATGGTTAACGGCCCCAAGAACATCTTCATCGAGCGCAAGGGTAACATCACCCGCGCCAATATCGCCTTCGAGGATGACGAACACGTCCTGCGCATCCTCGACCGCATCGTCGCGCCGCTGGGTCGTCGTATCGACGAAAGCTCGCCGCTGGTGGACGCCCGTCTGCCTGACGGCTCGCGCGTGAACGCGGTCATCCGCCCGATCGCGCTGACCGGACCGACGGTCACCATCCGTAAATTCTTCAAGAAGCCTCTGACAACCGAAGACCTGATCAAGTTCGGCTCGATTACCAAAGAGATCGTCGAATTCCTGCGCGCCTGCATCATCGGGCGGCTGAACGGCGTCGTCTCCGGCGGCACGGGTTCGGGCAAGACCACCCTGCTCAACGTGCTGTCGGGCTACATTCCCAACGACGAGCGCATCGTCACGATTGAAAACGCCGCCGAGCTTCAGCTTCGGCAGGAACACGTGGTCACGCTGGAAAGCCGCCCCGCCAACATTGAAGGCAGGGGCATGATCACCATTCAAGACCTCGTCGTCAACGCCCTCCGTATGCGCCCCGACCGCATTATCGTCGGCGAGTGCCGCGGCGGCGAAGCGCTGGACATGCTCCAGGCGATGAACACCGGTCACGACGGCTCACTGACGACGGCGCACTCCAACAGCCCGCGCGACACGATTGCCCGTCTGGAAGTGATGTGCCTGATGGCGGGCATGGATTTGCCCGTCCGCGCTATCCGCGAGCAGGTCGCCAGCGCGCTCGACGTGATCGTGCATCAGGAACGTCTGCGCGACGGTTCGCGCAAGGTCGTCAAGGTGACCGAGGTGCAGGGCATGGAAGGCGATATGATCACCATGTCCGATATCTTCGAATTCGAGCAGACGGGCGTGGAAGCGGGCAAGATCGTCGGACGCATCCGCCCGACGGGTATCCGCCCGAAATTCACCGACCGCATCGAAGCCGCCGGCATTTACCTGCCGCCGTCGGTGTTCGGCGTCGGGAAGTACTAGGCGACGCCGCGTGACGCGGTTCGCGTTACTGTAGATGGATCACGAGCGGTCATGGAGTAGATCACGATGACGATCAATCCGATTATCATCATCGGTGTTGCCGTAGTCATCGCCATCGGCGTCATCATCTGGGGCATCATCAGCGTCCGGTCGGAAAAAGACATCATCGAAGAGCGGCTCTCGCGCATCGAGAACGCCAACACGTCGTTCCTCGAACTGGAAGAGCTTCCCGAAGACCAGACGGCAGAGAAGAAGCCGAGCGCCATTCAGTCTCGATTAGACAGCCTGGTCTCGGAGCGAGCGTTCGGCAAGCAGTGGCGGCAGCAGCTTTCGCGCGCCGACATCAAGCTGACCGTCTCGGAATACGCCGCCCTGCATGTCATCAGCATGTTCGGGTTTTTCGCGCTGGGCTACTTCGTGCTGTTCGGTCAGCAGATCGTCATGGCGATTGTCTCCGGCTTCATCGGCTTCTTCGCGCCGCGCATCTACGTGTCGCGCATCACGTCGTCCCGGCTGATCAAATTCGAGAATCAACTGCCGGACACACTCGGCTTGTGGGTGAACGCGCTGCGTTCCGGCTACAGCGTGCTGCAGTCGATGGAAGCCATTGCCCGTGACGCGCCGGAGCCGACGGCGACCGAGTTCAAGCGCGTGGTGCAGGAAGTCCAGCTTGGCATCGACATGGAAGACGCGCTCGAACATGCGCTTAACCGGCTGGAAAGTGAAGACCTCGACCTCGTGATTACGGCGGTGAACATCCAGCGCGAAGTCGGTGGTAATCTCGCCGAAATTCTGGACGTGATCAGCCACACCATCCGCGAGCGCATCAAGCTGAAGGGTGAGATTCGCGTGCTGACGGCGCAGGGGCGCATCACCGGCTACCTGATCAGCGGCTTGCCGATCATTCTGGCGCTGTTCCTGTACACCATCAACCCCGGCTACATGGGCAACCTGTTCGAAAACCGCATGTGCGGCTGGCCTATGCTCGGCATCGGTCTGGCGCTGATCGGCATCGGTTTCGCCGTCGTTCAGAAGATCGTGGACATCGATATCTAGCGGAAAGTCAGTCCAATGGAACCTCTTATCGTACTTGCGGTAGTCGTCGTCGGAACGATTGTATTCGGCAGTCTGGTCTACGTCGGCACGAAGGAAGACCGCGGGCGCGACCCGCTGCAGGAGCGGCTGGCGCAATACGATGATAAGGAACTGCCGCAGTCGCTGGAAGAAATCGAGCTTTCGCTGTCCTTCCGCGACCGCATCCTCGTGCCATTAATGCGGCAGGTCGCCCAGTTGACGACCAAGTTCACACCGCAGAAACAGCTTGAAGAAGCCCGCCACCAGCTTGAGCTGGCAGGCATGACGATGGACCCCGGCTCGTTCTTCGCCATGCGCATCATCATCACCATTGCTTTCGGAATTGGCGCGTTTTTCGTCTTCTTCGTCGGCTCTCGCAGCACCGCGCCCAGCACCGCCCTGCTCTATACCCTTGGCGCGGTCGCGCTTGGCTATTACTTCCCGGTCATGTGGCTCAAGAGCAAGATCAAGCGCCGTCAGGAAGCGATCTGGCGAGCGCTGCCCGACGCGCTTGACCTGCTGGTCATCTGCGTGGAAGCGGGTCTCGGCTTCGACATGGCGATGGGCAAAGTGTACGAGAAGTGGGAAAACGACCTCGCCATCGCCTTCGGGCGCGTGCTGCGCGAAATTCAGCTCGGCAAGCTGCGCCGTGATGCGCTGCGCGACATGGCGAACCGCATGGACGTGCCCGACGTGACCGCCTTCGTTGCCGCCATCATTCAGGCAGACCAGCTCGGCGTGAGCATGTCGAAAATCCTGCGCGTTCAGTCCGACCAGATGCGCGTCAAGCGCCGCCAGCGCGCCCAGGAAAAAGCCCATCAGGCGCCGGTCAAGATGATGCTGCCGATGGTATTCCTGATCTTCCCGTCGCTGTGGATCGTGCTGCTCGGACCGTCGATCATCATCCTGCTCAATTCGTCCGAGGTCGGCGCGGTGTTTTAGCCGCCCCCACGCGCACCGCATCCTCATGCCCGGAGGACACGATGCAGCATCGTGATCCGCCGAATGCACAGGCGAACCGTCCGATTGTCGCGCGTATCATCGCGCGGGGAATCGACCTGCTGTATCCGCCGCGCTGCGCGGGCTGCGGGCGGGTTGGCACGCGCTGGTGCGACCGGTGTCTGGACGAACTCGCCCGACAGCCGCTGGACATACGCCGCGTGCGTCCGTCGCAGACCTTCATCGTCGCCGCCACCGCCATCCACGAGGGAAAGCTTCAGCAAGCCGTCCACGCGCTCAAGTACAGCGGCGCGCGCGAAGAGTTGGTCGCGCCGTTGGGCGACCGGTTGCTCGCGGCGCTGGACGTGTTAAACTGGACATTCGACACGATCATACCCGTGCCACTTCACACTGCGCGCGAACGGGCGCGCGGTTATAATCAATCACAACAGCTAGGAGCGTACATGGCGCAGGTACTGGGCATTTCCTGTGATCCTTCAGCACTCCTCCGCTGGCGCGATACCCCTCCCCAGGTAGGACTCAATCGAGAGCAGCGCCGGGCGAACGTGCACGGCGCGTTTCGGGCGACCACCGCATTGACCGGGTCGGTGCTGGTGGTCGATGATGTGTTTACAACGGGCGCGACCCTGCAGGACTGCGCGCGCGCCGCCTATGAAGCGGGCGCAAGCCAGGTATATGGCTTGACGGTCACTGCGGCGCGTTCTTGATTTCAACATAAGGAGACGACTATGGACATCGAAATTCAGGGACACAATCTTCGAGTCTCGGACGCCTTGACGGACTATGTACAGAAAAAGCTGGGCAAGCTGGATCGCTACCTGCCCAATATCTCCGAGGTGCGCGTCGAGCTGGGGCGCGAGCACACTCGGCGCGGTGAAGACCTTGCCGTCGCCCAGATCACGATTCGTCACAGTCGCGGCGCGATCCTGCGGGCGCAGGAGACGCTGGCGGGCGATATCGAAACCGCGCTCAACCAGGCGGTCGACAAAATGTACCGGCAGATTCAGCGCTTCAAGGGCAAGCGCGTGCGGAAAGGGCGTGAACGCTTCAGCGCTACCGTCGAGGAACTGAACGTCGCCGAAGCCATCCCGGAGATCGAGGTTGACGGGGATGTGCCGGAAGAGGTAGCGGCGGAGTCGGAGATCATCCGGCGCAAGAACGTCGCCGTCATCGCCATGAACGAAGAGGAAGCCATCGAGCAAATGGAACTGCTTGGTCACACCTTCTTCATCTTCTTCAACCAGGCGACCGGCGGCATCAACGTCATCTACAAGCGCCGCGCCGGCGGCTACGGTGTCCTGAACCCGGTCGTCGAATAATCAATCCTACACGTAGGGGCGCACGGCTGTGCGCCCTTATGGTTTTTTCTTCTCGCCGTAATCCCGCCCCTGCCATAATTCCCGCAGCAGCCGGTATTTCCTGAATTCGTACCACGCCATCAACAGGCTGAGCCGCAAGCCGTGCAGCCCGTCCACATAGCCCTTGAGCGTCACGAACCGCCACCAGAACTGGCGCAGCGGCTGCAGGATATAATTCTGCAGCTTGGGGCGAACCCCCTGCTCCAGCAGGATGTGCGCGTCATAGGTGATATAGCGGCGCTGCTTCTGCACGAACTGGCGCACGTCGCGGTAGTTGTAGTGGACGAGCGCGTTTTTGAGCGTACCTTCTTTGCCGTCGAGGATCACGACCTCGTGCACCTGCCGCGCCGGGTCGAAGTGCGCCGCGCCGACCCGCAGCAAGCGCGTCTGATAATCGGGATACCAGCCCGCGCCGCGCGTCAATTTGCCGAACAGGTAGTTGTCGCGCGGGATGCGGAACCCGGCAAACCCAGGATAGGCGATGCTCATGCGGACTTCGTTCGCCAGCGCCTTCGGCACGCGCTCGTCGGCGTCGACGAACAGCACCCAGTCCGCCGATTCGCGCACGGCGTCGAGCGCCGCGTTGCGCTGGCTGGCGTAGTTCTCGAACGGATGGCGGATCGCGCGCGCCCCGGCGGTCTCTGCTAACTCGACGGTACGGTCGGTGCTGAGCGAATCGAACACGACAATATCGTTGCAGAAACGCAGCGTTTCGATGCAGTCGACGATGTTGTCCGCCTCGTTATAGGTGAGGATGATCCCGGCGAGCCGCAACGTGTCACCGCCCTCTCAGCGCCAGCCGGCGTATGATCTGATACGCTTCGCGCAGCGCCGGGTCAGCAGCCCCGCGCATCCGAACGCTCATCCCGACGGCGATCAGCGCACGAGCCAGCGGGCGTTTCCACACCGCGTAATGCTTGTCCACCAGCAGCAGCCGGCTCGTCCACAGGTTGACCAGGCTGCGCGGGCGCGCCTGCCCGGTACTCTGCCCGGCGAGATGAGTCACCCACGCCGCCGGGACGCAGCGCACGTCCCAGCCCGCCTCGTGAATCCGCCACGCCCAGTCGATCTCCTCGCAGTACATGAAGAATACCTCGTCAAAGCCGCCGGTCTGTGCCACGACTTCGCGGCGCAGCATCATCGTCGCACCCAGCACGAAATCGACCGGGAACGGCTGACCGCGTTCGTACAGCGCGCGAGGATAGCGCCCGTTGAGTTCGCCGTCCACAAAACGCCCCGGTCGTCCAACCAGCTCGAACCACAATTGCAGCAAGCCGGGAAACGCGAACGCGCCATGCTGAAAACTGCCGTCGCCGTAGCTGAGCCGCGCGCCGACCAGCCCGGTTTTCGGCTGCGCCAGCAGCGCGTCGAACAACGCGCGAGTCGCGCCCGGCTGGGTGATGGTATCGGGGTTCAGCAGATAGATCGCCTGCGGGGGTTCATCCGCGCTCATGATCTGGCGGATGGCGAGGTTGTTGGAGCGCCCGAAGCCGAGGTTTTCGGCGCTGGCGGTCAGCTTCACCTGCGGGAACGCCGCCGCGACCGCTTCCGGCGTGCCGTCAGATGATGCGCTGTCCACCA
>JADLHH010000272.1 GCA_020848855.1 Anaerolineae bacterium
AGCCGCGTTTGTTCATGGCCGCTTCTAGCACGTGGCCCATGATTCCTGGCTCGACGCGCACAGTCATATTCGTCTGATTGAAATCGAGGATGGATTCCATCCTCGACAGGTCCAGCGTAATGCCTCCGTTCAGCGGCAGCGGCGCACCTGTCACGCTCGACCCGGCTCCCCAGGGCGTCACCGGCACGCCATACTCGTTGGCCCAGCGCAGCAGCGTGACAATCTGATCGACCCGACTGGCAAAAACGACCGCGTCGGGCTTCAGCGGCTGGTTTCCCGCCACTTTCCACTTGGTCGCCACGGGCCACGCGTCATAACTATGCCCGAGAATGGCTTCCTCACTCGTCTTGACGACCTCGTCGCCAAGAAGCTGCCTTAAGTCGTCAATGGTCTTCTCGATAACCATTCGGTTGTCCCTTTTCGTTCAGAAATTCGCGCTAAACAGGAACCCCATTGCGAGGGGTCGCTACCCCGGCACACTGCCCGGTAGCCATCATCATGAGCTTCTCTTCCGTTACCTCGTCATGGCTCTGCTCCCCCACCAGTCGCCCCTCGTGCATGACGAGGATACGGTCGCTGATGCCCATCACTTCCGGCATCTCCGAGGAAATCAACAGGATGCCAACCCCTTGACGTGCGAGGTCGATAATCAGCCTATGCACTTCCGATTTCCCGGCGACGTCAATCCCCCGGGTGGGTTCATCGAGGATCAAAATGCGAGGCTTGGCTGCAAGCCATTTGGCAATGACCACCTTCTGCTGGTTGCCGCCGGAAAGCGATTTCGCCACTGTCTCTACCGATGGAGCACGGATGTCGAGCGACACTTTGTAGTCCTTGGCCAGCTTCTGCTCGAGTCCAAACCTCAAGAAGATCAACGCCGCCACCTGACGTAGCGTCGGGAGGGAGATATTCGCGCGCACGGGCATTCCGAGGATTAGCCCCTGGAGCTTGCGGTCTTCCGGCGCCAGCGCAATGCCGGCGCGGATCGCGTCTTCCGGTGCCCGCAGCTTGAGCCGCTGTCCGTTAAGCGACACGGAACCGTCGCTGATTCGGTCGACGCCAAAAATCGCGCGGGCGACATCGGTTCGACCTGACCCGACTAGCCCAAATAGTCCGACGATTTCCGACTCGCGGATGTCGTTCTGCGAGTCGACGACGATCACACTACCGCCTGCTGCTTC
Organism: Anaerolineae bacterium; assembly: GCA_020848855.1. The sequence continues at coordinate 1,182 of JADLHH010000272.1, forward strand.
GACCACCGACTGGAGATTCTCACTCCACGTCACCTGCAAACCGTCGATTAACCCTGCCGCCGAATAGTATTTGCTGTCTGTGTTCAAGCTTTTCGAGGCGATCATCTAGACAAACTCTGCCCTTAATGTCTGTGCCTATGTTTCCTCCTTGATACTAATGGGACTCAAGCCCCGCGAAATAGGCAGCGGCGGCATCAAACAGAAACGAGTACCGGTCGGGCTGACGCACAAATGATTCCCAGAGTGGAATCGCTGGATCATCGGGTGGCTCAAAAACGGTTCCGGACAAATCGGAAAGCCTGCGCAGAGAAGGCGCATCCACGTAGCAGGGGTTCACGTCGATCTGGATGTCTCCGGCACCATCCATGACGTAATAGGCCAGTCCGCGATAGGTCGTGACCTGGTCGTACTCTGGTTTGAAGTCGGTGCAGTAAAGCCCTGCCATGACGCCTGTCTCATGGGATGGATTAATGAGCACGTGCGCGTATTCCGGCGGCACCGTGACTGAAACACCCGGCGTCAGCTCCACGAGCGCGCAGTCCTCCGGGGTTTCGGGATGAGTAACACTCCGCTTTTGCAGGAACAGCAGCAGGCGACCGTGGACACCACTGTAGACTTCGGGATAGCTGTAGGGCGATCCTGGCATGGCGGGGTGGTAGTGCCCTGCTGTCTTCACATATTCCCCGCCGATGGTGAGCGGCGGCAGCGCCACCGGGCTAAACGTAAGGTGTCGCGGCGCGAGCAATTCGCGCGCGCTGGGCGGTTCTGATCCGGGATAGTAGACGTCATAGGCCGCGCTTTCAGCGGGCAGAGCGTTCGGAAAGCGCAAGACAGCCGCAAGATCGCCCACCGTACGCGTCGCCCGGCGATACATAAAACCATCATCGCTCGACAGATCGCCGGAGTCTGTATTTAGAACGAGATGAAAGCCAATTCCTTTTGAAAGATCAAACATGATCTCGTATCCTTCTATGAGTTGATCCGTAAGTCATGGAACACCATCGCCGCAGCTCCATAAAGGCCTGACAGGTCACCGAGAGTGGCCCCCACAACTTCAGTCTGGCGGTGCTGAGGCGGAAAAGCGCGTTCCCGAATGACCGCGCGCGCAGGTTCCAGCAGCAAATCGCCTGCCTGGGCAATTCCCCCACCAACCACGATGCGAGTCGGCGACACGATGTTGACCAGATTCGTCAATCCGATGCCCAGCGCATGGCCGACCAACCGCCAGACCTCACATGCGGCAGCGTCGCCATGCTGTGCCGCCTCGGCCACAAGACGCGGAGTAAGCTCGCCGTTATGGGCGGCAATCAGTTCATGCAGCAGGCTGTCGGGAAACGCTTGGAGTTGTTCGCGGGCGGTGGCGACAATTCCCTGGACGGCGGCAAACGTCTCGAGGCAGCCGTGATTGCCACAGCCGGTGCATATGCGGGGACTCGTCTCGTCGATAATGATGTGGCCTACGCCGCCTGCCCATCCAAGGCCGCCAATGAAGAAGCGTCCGTCGGATACAATACCCGCGCCGATGCCGGTCGAGACGGTCACGTAAGCAAAATGCTGAACGCCCCGGCCTGCGCCGTAGTACGCCTCGCCGAGTGTGGGAGCAGGCGTATCTAGAGCAAAGTAGTAGTTGGCGTCGATGTACCGCACGAGTCCGGCCCGGAGATCATAGCCGATCCATTCGCGCGTGAGATGAGCCGTAGCGGTAACTAGACCATCGCCCGTGACAAAGGCGGCAATAGAAACCCCGATGCCTTTCACGCCGTCGACTGGAACGTGTGCTTCATTGCACAATTCGTGCGCCACCTGGGCGAGATGTGCGACGACGCTGTCCGGTGCCGCCTTACTTGGCGTCGGCAGGCGGCGTAGGACCAATATTCGGCCGTCTTCGCGAATCAAGCCTGCCTTAAGCCGCGTGCCGCCAATATCGAAGGCGATTACAACCGACTGTCCGTCGGTCATCGCAGGCTCCCCACGGTAATCCGCTGGACCCGCGTCCGCAGCTTCAGACGCTTGAACAGCGCGAGTTCGATCTGCCCAGCGACAATGTGATGAATACTAGCAGCCGCTGCCGCGGACGCCTGCGCGACCGCTTCTTCCAATGCATCGCCACGACCGAGAGCGAGCAGCAAGCCCGCCATAAAGCTGTCGCCGGCCCCGGCAGGGCACGCCCAGGATTCAAGTGGTGTCACGACATGCAATAGCTCGTGCTTGTGCTTGAAGATATAAGCCCCGCGGGAACCGTCGGTAACAATGAGATACTCAAGCCCAAGCGGATGGAGCGCAAAAAATGCACGTTGTCCGCGCTCCACAATATCCGTTTGCCCGTCTGCCCCATTGCCAAAAGCAGAGTCGAGTTCCTCGATGTTGACCTTGAGAATGCTGGGTCCCGCCTGGGCTGCCAGTCTCAGCACGTCTCCGGAAGCGTCCAGCGCGACCACCGCCGAGCGCGTCTTCAACTGCGCGATGAGGGAGGCGTAATAGTCCACAGGAAAATCGGGCGGCAGGCTTCCCGTCAGGGTGACAAAAGGAGCCAGGTCGGCGCAGCGCAGGACCATCTCGGTAAACGCATCGCGGGCACGAGCGCCGCTTGGAACGCCTGGTTCAAGAATGCCGGTCGACTGCCGCAGCTCCGCGACAGGCATGGTGGCAGTGCGCCGAGTTTCTCGCTCGCCCCATATAACCTCTGCCGGTATCCCTTCGCGCGCCAGTTCTGAGACAATGAACTCACCGCTGCTGCCAGCCACAATACCGATACTCATCGTTCGGCCCCCCAGGCTGACCGCGGCCCGCGCCATATTAAACCCTTTTCCCCCGGCGGTATGATGCCCGGCCACCGCGCGGTTGATCTCGCCCACGACGAGCGCCGGCATCGGGTAATAGGAGTCCAGCGCGGAATTCGGAGCCGCGATGACTATGTCGTAACGGTAGGCGCGAGCGGGCCGGTCAGACATGACGGCGGGTCCTCACTCGTAGTCCGTGTTGAACATCGGGTAGTCGCTCAGTTCCGGGATCTGGAAGCCCATCTGCCGGCAGCCCAGAATAGCCGTCGCGTTGTATTCGACCCGTTCCAGCAGGTCGAAGGCATCGTCGAGGGTGGGCGCGGCGACAAAAATACCGTGAAACGGATAAAAGACGGCATGACCGTGCTTTCGGAATGACTCGCCCTTTTCTCGGAAGATGTCGACGATGGAATCGCCGAATTCCGGACTGTCAACCTTGAGGAGACGCGGAAGAACCGGAATCGGCCCGTACTTCTTCATCGCATCCATCAGCGGCGGCATCGGTTCGGGCTGGCAGGCAAAAATGGTAGCTGTCCGTGGGTGCGCGTGGATGGCCGCGCCAACAAAGTCGAAGGCTTCGTACATCCGTCTGTGCGTTGCCCAGCTCACGCTCAGCTTGCCGTTGCCATCGAGAATATTGCCTGCGAAGTCGACGAGGAGCAAATCATCTGGCGACATCCGAAGACGATTGCGCTTGGCATTGCCAGTCGGCGTCAGGTAGAGTGTGTCAGCCGACGCACGTCCGCTGAAATTACTGCCCGCCGCGTTCGTCAGGTGCCGGTCGTAGACGAGGGTACAGACATCGAGAAGTTCTTTACGGGTAACGGTGTACATATAAGACTACGCTTTCACTTGGTACGGCGCTGTCGATCGCCGTTCAATGAGATGGATGTCGAGTATGGTCTCTCTCGGACCACCCGTGTATGTGCCTTCCATGCGCTCAATGAGCCTGCGCACGGCGATCATGCCTGCCTCACCGCACTTGAGCGCTTGCGAGCCACCGCGTGCTACCTCCTGGCGAAAAGCCGGCTGTATCATGTCGAGCGCTGCAGCACGCACGGCAGACACTGGTTCTGGGGCAAATTGCCGCGTGCCCGCATGGCAGCCTAGCCAGAAAGCCGCTTTCCCGGCGTGCCTCACTTTCTGTTTCCCGCCAAGAGGGCACGCCGGATACGCTGGCGGAGGGCGTCACGGCGCTACGATGTTGACCGGCTGGCATCCAGCATGTCGTGACAGAGGTGATGCGTCTTCAGGGCATCGGCATAGCTACTGTAAAGATGCATTGGCGTTTTCTCGCGCACCGCGCGAAGGAAGGCGCGATCTTCTAGCAAGAACGGGTCAGCGCTGACCTTGACCTCACGTTTATTCTCACCATCCTCATAAAGAACACCATCCTGCTTGATGGTAATGCGCAGACCCTCACAGGTCACTTGAAGCCAGACGGCGGCACCGTTATACAGCACGCAGGTTGCTGTGAAGACACCGACGACTGCGCCAGGGAACATGACCAGCGCCGTGCTGACATCGTCAACGTCTGCGTCAGGATAAACCGGGCGCTCGTGCTGCGCGAAGACTGCGCCCTTGACAACCCCTTCGCCAACGAGCGACCGCGCCAGGTCGACCAAGTGCGTAGCCTGTTCGACCATCTGCCCACCGCTTGTTTCCTGGTGACGCCACCATACGGGCGGCGGGGTCGAGTCGTGCCACTGCCCAATTACCATGCGGGCCGGGTTTGAAGCGAGCTTCTGTCTGATCTCGGGCAGCGTGTCCAGCGCGCGCCAGTGGTAGCCAACCCCAACGATTGCCTTCCGGCTCTCGATCGCTTTGGCGATTTCCTCGCCGGTCCGCCGGTCAGCGGAGAGCGGCTTCTCCACGAAAAACGGGATTTCACGTTCGAGAAGCGCAAATTCGATTGAACCGTGCTCACCGGGTGGCACACAGACCCACACGGCGTCCACGGCTTCCTTTTTCACTAACTGGTCGATGCTTTGATAGGCGCGCCCGCCCCACTTGGTCGTGGCTGCCTGTACACCCTCCGAACTTATACCGACATGCCCGACCACTACGATATCTGGCTCCTGGGACATCGCGCGAAGGTGCCGTCCAGCCACCCAGCCGGTTCCAATCATAGCGATTTTCATTGTCCGGACCCTTCATAGTCGAAGATGGTCTTGATCGTCTGGTCTGGATGCTCGTCAATGAAGCGATAAGCTTCAGCCGCATCTTGATAGGCAAAGCGCTTGCCGATCATCGGCTCGGTGATGAGCCGACCTGTCTCCAGGAGATGGAGCGCCGTTTCCCGAACCCGCTGCAAATCCCACATCGGATAGCTGCGGTGCGGCATCCCCCAGACCGGCATGCTGGATATCAGCGTTGGACGATTGTGGTGCCATTCCGCGCCCAGTTGAAGCGGCTCCATGCCGCTGTAGTAGCTCGCAGCCACAATCAGGCCGCAGGTGTGGACGCTGCGAATCGCCGTCTGAAGTCCGGGATACGCCCCGGAAATCTCAATGGCAACGTCTACTCCCTTCTTGCCGGTCGCTTTCTTGATTTCCAGCGCGGGGTCACACACGCGGGCATTGAAGACCGCATCGGCACCAAACTGCCGCGCCAGGTTCAACCGCTGTTCCAGAGTGTCGACTGCGTAGACGACCTCCGCTCCGTTGAGGCGGGCGATCTGAATTGCGAGCAGACCAAGCGCGCCAAGCCCGATGATCGCGACCCGGTCGCCTACTTTGAGGTGCGCATCGTGTACAGCCACCAACGCAAAGATCGTGGGATCGGTAAAGAGCGCCATTTCGGGTTTCATCCCGGCGCGAAGAGGAAACAGGAGACACTCGTCGCGAACGTTGGTCGGACGGTGTGGCATCTCACCGTGGACGAGATCGCCGGTTTTGTAGAGAGTCACTGCGGAACCGACTTCGATGACTTCGCCGACCAGCCATGATCCCAGGTTTATGGGGTAGAAAGGCGCAGACGTGCGCTCCACGAACAACCGATATTCGGGGTCGAAAGCGCCGTCCAGGAAGGGCGTCTTTCCCCGATAAAGCGCCATCTCCGTCCCGTGCTTAATGCCGCTGACGAGACTCCGAAGGCGTACTTCTGAGGGTTTGAGCGGCGCTTCTTCGTAATCGCGAAACTCGATCGTGCGTTCAGCGGTGTCGACAAATTCCTTCATCTTCGTTCATCTTTCTTTGTCCAAAGCCAGCACGAAGCGGCCCTGGAAAGACCGCCTGCCGCACTGTCTGTCACGAGCCTTCATAATAGCGGGCAGAAAGAGCCACCGAAGCACGCCCTTGAGGCATGCACCTGCGTCACTCTCCGGGGTCAGGGTAGATGCCCCGACCCGTCACCCTCGCCGGTCCGTCATTGTATCGCCGCCGTCGAATTGCGCACGACCAACTCGATACCGAGCTGGACCTGCCGCGGCCCGCCCTTATACACTCCCTTGATGCGGTCGATGAGCATTGCCACCGCCTGTTGGCCGGCATCGTACTTGGGCTGGGCGACGGTTGTGAGTTTTGGCTCGATGATCGACGCAAGCGTAATGTCATCAACACCGACCACGCTTACGCATTCGGGTACCCGGACGTGCCGGTCGTGAAGCGCGCGGATACAGCCGAGCGCCATCGCGTCGTTGCAGGCAAAGATGGCGGTGAAGGAAATTCCAGAGTCCAGCATTTCATTCGTCAGCTGCCAGCCGCTGCTGATGAGGTTGTCGCCGCGCGGCATGAGGCGCGGGTCGCAGACCAGCCCATGCTGCTGGAGCACGCGTTGAAACCCGACAACCCGCTGTTGGCTCGGCGTCATCACCGACGCGGGCTGAATGCAGGCGATTTGACGGTGACCTAGCTCGACAAGGTGCATACCTGCGAGGGAACCCACCTGCTCATTGTCGATGAAGAAGCGGTCGACGTCCATGTCGCTGCAGTCGCGATAAAACAGCACCGCCGGAATGCCGCCTTCCACCAGTGGCCGGATGTGCCGAACTTCTGCCGTCGTCGCAATGAAGATAATGCCATCGACCCGTTTGGATTGCAGCGCCTCCAGATACGCCAGTTCGCGTCCCGGCATCGCGTTCGAATTGCAGAGGATCACGCTGTAGCCCGCGTGAAAGCCGGCATCTTCGACACCTTTAGCGATTTCGGCGTAAAACGGATTGGAGGCGTCGGGCACGATCAGACCAATGGTCTTCGTGCGGTTCTGGCGAAGGCTCCGCGCGACCAGGTTTGGCGTGTAGCCCAGCGCGCCAATCGCCTCGATCACGCGGGAGCGCAGTTCCGGGCTGACATAGCGCGTCTCGTTGAGCACGTATGAAACGGTGGCCACCGAGACCTCCGCCCGCTTCGCGATATCCTTGATCGTCACTTTGCCTGTCACGGAATACCTGCCTCAGCCTTTGACCGCACCCGCCGTCAGACCCTCAATTATCTTACTCTGCATCAACACGTATATTACAACAATCGGGAATGTGGCGACGGTGATCCCTGCGAAAAGAAGCCCGTAATCGGTGGAATAGCGCCCGGAGAACAACATCAAGCCTAAAGGCAGCGTTCTTAACTCCTCGCGCTGAAGGTAGAGAAAGGGAATAATGAAGTTGTTCCAGGTCCACATGAACTGAAACACCGCGAGCGCGCTGGCTGCCGGGCGGGTCAGTGGCAGCATGATATACCAGAAGACATTGAACTCATTACAGCCGTCGACCAGCCCGGCGTCCGCCATCTCTCGTGCCATGCCGCTAAAAAAGGCGCGCATTAGGAAAATGCCAAAGGGTAACCCGAGCGCGATGCTCGGCAGGATGGCTCCGCCGTAGGTCGAAAGCAAGCTCATGTCACGCAGTTGATAGTACAGCGGCACCATGATCGCCTGGAACGGCAGCATTAAGCCGATCAGGAAGATATAGAACACAGGGCGGTTGCCCGCAAACTTGAAGCGCCAGAGACCGTAGCCGCCCAGCGCTGAGAGAAAGACGACAGAGACGACCACCGGTAGCGTGATAACGAATGAATTGACGAAGTAGCGTTCGAAATTCCCCAGCGTCCAGGCGTCGACAAAATTTTGCCAGAGCGGTTGCGTCGGAAAGGCCATCGGGTGCCGCATGATGTCGCGGCTCGCACGCAACGAGTTCAGCCAGACCCAGAGGACTGGGCCAAACGTGAGGCACAGTACTCCGAGCAAAACGGCGTATTTGACCAGTGCAGAGAGTACCGTATTCAGGCGGACGGAGCGTGGGGCGGGGCCAATTCTGGTCGAGCGAGCGGCGATGTCAGACATCCTCAGTCCTTTCGCTCACGGAGCGTGATAAAAATGGCCGAGATCACGAACGAGATGAGCGAGAGCACGACAGCCATCGACGCGCCGTAGGATACATCGCCTTCGATAAACGCTTCACGGTAGAGGAGCGTCGAAACTACCTGAGTTGAGGTCCCTGGACCGCCCTGGGTCATCACCCACACGATGTCGAAGACGTTAAAGCCGCCGATCAGGGTATAACTGAAGATCATCGTCAGGACGTAGCGCAACTCCGGGATGATAATGTGTATGAAGCGCTGCCAGCTATTCGCGCCGTCCACCTTAGCCGCGTCGATAAGTTCCATATTAATTGTTTGCAGGCCGGCCATGATGATCGTCAGCGCAAAGCCGAAGTACGCCCAGATGGCGGCGACCAGCACGGCAGCTAATGCGGTATTGGACTCACCAAGCCAGCCGGTCGCCAGATGTCCGAGGCCGACTGCTTTCAGGAGACCGTTCAGAATGCCGGAGAGGGGATGGTAAACGCGCGCCCAGATGAGCGCAATCGCAACACTTGACAGGATGTGCGGCAGAAAATAAGCTACCTGAAAGACTGTACGCCCACGGGTGTGTGGCCACAACAGCATCGCCAGCCCCAGGCTGATAACAATCGGCGCGATGGTGCCGACGATGACCCAGATAATGTTGTGGCTCAGGGCTGTCAGAAAGCGCGGGTCATGAAAGATCTGGATGTAATTACTGAAGCCTATCCAGTTCATGTCGGGCCGCACGCCGTTCCAGTCGGTGAAGCTGATGTAAAGCGACCGCACCAGCGGTATCAGCACAAAAAGACCGTAGATTATCATGGGCGGAAGGACAAACGTCCAGCCCTGCGCGCCCTGGGGCCAACGCCTGCGAACCCGCTGTGGGCTCAAACCAGGAGCATTGACGACAAGTTCGTGTTGCACGTTCGTCAGGTCGAGTTTGCTCACGTTGCTTCCCCGTAAATTCCGTACAGGTGTGGAAATTGAGGGTCGCCGCGGGTGAGACTTCACCCTGCCTGTGGGAAGGATGAAGTCTCGTGCTCCAGAAGGGCAGGATGAAGTGAACTCGATCCCGCGCCACGTCGATGCCCTATCAACCCTTAACGGTTGAGGTACGCCTGATAGGTATCCTGCAGCACCTGCGCCTGCTCTTCCGGTGTGCGCTCGCCGTTGATCACGGCCTGGAAGCCCTGATTCATCTCCGTGTTAAACTCCGGTGGGGTCAGCACGTCGATGTTATAGCCCAAGCCGCCGCTACCAGTAGAGGCATCGTGGATGGTCTGCGCGAACGAAGCGTACAGCGGTTCAAGGTCGAACTGGGAAATGTCCACGTTTACGGGTGGAATTGCGTTGGCGTCTTCGATCCACGTGCGTGCGAACTCCTCCGAGAAGTAAAGATCAAGGAAGGCGGCAGCTTCGTCAGGATGCTCGGTCGCCGCCGAGATCATCACGCCGGACCCCAGGCCCCCCGGTGGCAGCGAAGGATGGTCGCCGATGGGAGGCAGCGCGAAGAAGCCCACTTCGAAGTCAGAATTCGCCAGGATGTCGGTGTAAAGCCACATACCCGTGTGATCCATGAGGGCCTGACCGCTGTAGAAAAGCTCATTGCCTTCGGGATAGTCGAGCGCGTTCGGGCTTGGAGGATAGCAACCGGCCTGATTCATGTCCACAAACGCCTTCTGAATCGCCTCGACAAACGGCGGATCGGTCCAGGCGGCGTCGCCAGCAAACACTGCGTCCATGCCCTCTTTACCGGCCAGGACGTTGGCGAACGAGCTGAACATGTGATATGCGGGCCAGCCCGCCTTGTCGGCGAAGGCGATGGGGATGTAACCGGCGCTCTGCGCGACGGCGCACAGATTAAGCAGTTCATCATAGGATTTCGGAATCTCGATGCCAAGCTCTGTGAAGAGATCCTTGTTGTAGTAGATGCCGATCATTTCCAGTTCGTTGCCAATGGCGTAGACGTGATCGTTAAACGTGGCCGAATCCCACGTCCATGGGTAGATGCGGTCGCGCCAGTGATACTGATCGACGTACTCATCGAGCGGCAGCAGCAGGTTGCCGTCGACCAGCGGGCCCATGAAGCCCGCGCCAGTCCCGTAGAGCAACATGTCCGGGCCGGTGCCCGAAGCCAGCGCTGTATTGATCAGCGTCTGCATCGTCTGGAAATCATTGACTTCGCGAACAATAGTGACGTTCGGATGCTGCGCCTCATATTCGGCGATCACTTCCTGGACGACCGCCGCTTTGGCGGCGTCAGGCTCGGCATAGGTATCCCACCACAGAAGCTGGATTGGCTCGTCCTGGGCGAGAGTCACTGTGGACATCCCGACCAGCAGCAAAACAGAGAGAACAATCAGAATAGTGTTTCGCGTGCTGCGCATTATTTTCCTCCAAAAATGGACACGGTTGATTCGGATTTTCAAAAGCTTGATTGCCCGTCATGCTCCTTTCTACCGCTGCATTGGTTGCTAGACAGGCTCCGCCGGCAGCCACACGCGGAAGTACGGCGTCCGTACGGAGTGAATACGCCCGATCCCGTTTGGTCGCCCGCCGATGTTCGCCAGCGGCGTTAGGGTGACTTGTTTGCGCGCACCGGCGACGGTACGCGCCCACGCGCGAAGGCGGTCAGGACCACTCGCCTCAATGGGCTGCGAGAGGTCCAGGCTGATGAAGGGTGGCACCAGATCCATGTTCTTCGTGTCGACGAAGGAGAACAGTCGGGGGCCATAGAAAACGCAGACATCGCGTTCGTCGATGACGTGGCTACCGAAGTTCTGCCCGCGCACGATACGAACGCGCATCGGCAAATGCAGCTCGGCGCGGTCGCCTTCATACCACGATCGGGCAACCTCGACGTACCCAGCCATATCCCTCGCCGCCACTTCCTGAGCGTTGACGCGCAGCGACCCGGTGCCCGCCCACTCAGGGACACGAGTGCGAAACGTGAAGGGTTCAGTTGGTACATTGCTGAAGGTGTAGACGACATGCATGGATTCGCCCTCGTAGGCGATGGTGCACTGGACATCGACCTCCGCGCCGTCAATCGTGGGCCTTGCGTGACCTTCTAGGAACAGGTTCGCCCACAGAACGCCTGGTTCGGTTGTGTACGTGTAGCGCATAACGTCGGCCAGCGCTCGCGCCCCGTGGTGCGAGCAGCAGGCGTCGAAGGTCGATCCCATGTACCCCTGCAACCCGCGCCAGAAGCAGAACCCACCCTGGTCATCCTGGTCAAAATAGAGCTGATTGAGAATCGTGTTCTCAGCCAGATCAAAGTAGCGTTGCTCGCCCGTCACCTTCCATAGCTGCAAGTTCAACCGCAGCCAGTCGACGTCGGAGCAGGTCTCGTTGATATGCGGAATCTGTAAGAATTCCGGGATTCCACCAGACACCCATTGCAGTTCATCGACGAAAAAGGTGTGCAGATCCAACACGGCAGGCATGAACTGAGAATTGCCATAATTTTCTTGCAGGTCGACCATGCCGCGCGCCGTTAGCAGTTGGCAGTGAGTGTGGCCGACAAGGGGCTTCCGATACCCCTGCGCGTTGGTCTCGTTCGAGTAGTAACAGCGCTGATTGACCGACGACTCCTCGGCCACACGCTGCGACAGGTCAAGGTACTTCTGCTCGCCTGTAAGCTTTGCCAGCAGGACCATGCCTTCAAGTCCGCTGGGGTAACACTCGCACAGTTCTTCAATCGCCTCGGGTTCAGGGTAATGTTCGATATAGAAGTCGGCAAGCCGTCGCGCTGCGTCCAACACTGTCGGGTCGGGATCGACACTGTAGTATTCGAGCAATCCGGGAAGCGCCCGTCCCATGCCGAACCACTCCTGTTCGTCATGCGGATTGGTGAAGGGACCAAAACTGCCGTCAGGCTCCTGGAAGTCGAGAAGTTCCTGAACCACCGTGCGGACACCGTAATCTTCGCCCGTGTACTGGCCCAACAGCGCCATTGCGCCGATCCACCGGCTCATATAGTCCGCGCCCCAATGCCACCGCTTATTGGGGTGAGTGAACTCCATGCGCATTTCATCGACGTTCAGTTCGTTCATGTGGGCAATGGCACGCCGCACACGCTCCTCAAACTCTCCCCCAAACGCCAGTCGATCTAGTTTCATCAAATCCATCTGCAGGGTCTCCTCATTTGCACATGCTTCACATAAGTTTTCGCGCCCCGGCAGTCTGTCTGCTCCCTATGACCGGGAAAGCGTTTATACGATGGACGGATCGGACGCATGGCGTACGCCGCAGGCTTCGCCACAAACGTTGTCCATTTCGGGTCTCTCAGCTTGACGAGCTTCGGAACGGCCTGGTAGCGCGGGTTTTCGACTGCTCGCGCGCCGCCGGGCTCGTCACCGAGGCGTCCTGACTTCGACCAATCAACACGGATGCGAACACACGGAGGCAAGTGAATTACCATGCCGGGGCGCAGCGCTAGCAGCGGATGCGCCGACCACAGGCAACGAAAAGGCACACTCCCCAAGTTATCGACGTGGTAGCGCAGATGGACGTGGTCAGACCCTGTCAGTCTGACCCAACGATGAAACTGGTACAGAAAGCGTACACCGTAGGTATAGACGTAGAGGCTGTTGTTGTCGTCGTCGCCCGCTATCCACGGAAACGACCAAAGCTCGCCATGGTCAGGGACTTCGATGCCGAAATAGGGTGCGTCCGGGTAGAGGCAGGAACCGACGCTGGGAAAACATTCGTCGAAGCCGCTGGCATCGTAATCGGCGTAGGGGGCGGCATACTGCGCTGGGCACAACGACTTGAACGGGTTACGCGCCAATACTTCTCTGCCCCGCCATGTAAGCGAGCTGATTTTCGCGCCAAGCTGAGGAGTGAGTCGGAGAGCAATATCCTCGGATTCCGCCTCAATAGCATCAAGGCATCCGTCGGCGACATGTACAACACGCATAAAACTTTTAACACTCCAAGAGCGAGCTAATCGTTTAGATAATCGTTTAGAAGAATTGTATTACGAATTCCCGGTCATGTCAATCAGTCAAATGTTATTGTTATCCGGCAGCGGCTTGAAAAGCTGAGTTCCCGATTCGTCCGATGCCTGGGGCAGCGGATCGGACGTTGGTCCATCCGGGATGGGGTGCGCCCTAAGCGTGCGCCTGCTTCGGAGCATTCGGGAGGTGGGCTTGCGCTAACGTGGATACCCGCTGGCTGGCATGATACCAATCCATGATCTGCGTGCTGTCTGGGAATAGATCGGAAGTCAGGCACCAAATCCATCCCGCGCCATCCACTGTGACAACGATATGACCGTATGCAGTGCAAATCATGACTGCGGGGTGTGTCACTTTCGCTCAACTCACATGTCACGGCGTCTTATTTTTTGACATCCTCTATGCAATTGACTATACTGATCCAAACGATAATCTAATCGATTAGATAATGGAGGCACGGCAAACGCACGTGACTGAAGACGACCTGAAAACCCTATTGGTCGCCAGACACGATCTAGTACTTCAGGTGCTTCCGCAGCTTGGCGGCAAGATCAGTTGGCTGCGATGGAATGGGCGCGAAGTCCCGGCGCGAATCCCGCGCAAGCCCTTCCGGCAATCGATCAATCTCGGCGGCTTGCCAGTCGGCAGTCTAGGCCAGGACAACCTGGGCATCGAGTCATGCAACGACTATCCCGACTGGCTCGACGTAACTATCGAGCGTGGAGACTGCGTGACCATGCCCTCACATAGCGCGCTGAAGTTGGAATGGCGCTTATTTGTCGGGCAAAGGGACGACTGGGAACGGGAGCTTGAACGATTGGAAGGACTACTTTGAAACTCGACTTAACGTCGGTCGCCGGTTTTCCATTAGCGCTCGACCCGCAGGCGCTGAATATCACCACCGGAGACGGCATTCGGTTTGACCGGATTGTGCGGGGTAAGTCTCAGATGCAGGCCGTGTTGATGGAGCCGGACTCCATTTCCGACGACGCCGAACTGTACTACAACCTTGTCCTGAAATTGGCGAGCGGCGCACATACGGCTGTTTTCGACCACACCCACCTGACGTTCGCCTGCGTCCTGCTGCCGCCCTTGAAAATCGGCGCGGAGTACATCAAGACTCACGGGCACTATCACCCTCATATGGCAGGGAGTTCGCTGGCGTACCCGGAGGTCTACACGCATTACTACGGAACGCTGTATCTGTTGATGCATCGACGGATCGACGACGATGCTGCCCGGCTGGATGACTGCGTCCTGTATAAGATGCAGCCGGGGCGTTCGATCATGATCCCGCCCGGCTACCTGCACGTTCTCATCAACCCATCCGATCAGCCGGCGTTGATGGCGGGCTTGTATGCCGTCGATTCGTACCCGGAATACGACCCCGTCGTCCAGATGCACGGCGCGGCGTTTTACTTCGTCGAACGCGATGGCGCGATGAAGGTGGTCGCCAACCCGCGTTATGTCGTCTGTCCGCCGCTGGCGACGCTGGGCGATCTGTCGAACAGTCCGTTCGCCCCTCCGTGTGGAGATGCGCCGCTGTGGTCATCGTTCCTGAATGATCCCCAAGCGTATGCCATGCTGTTCGATGCGGCAGCAGCGCGGCAGCGGTTCGAGCGCGATAAATGATCGCATCGACGGCATCGCTCAGGCGGGGATTTTCTGCGCTAACCGGCGCGCGCCGTCGTCCGGGAACGGGCATTTCCGCCACAGCACCTGCAGGCGAAGATCGTCGCGGCAGAACTGGACGATCTTTCAGGAATCTATGGAGCGGCGATGATGTTTCACGATCTACGCATCAATGCCTCTTAACGCGACGGTGAGGCATTCTGGGAGCTTTTCATGTGGATTGACGAACTCAAACGCCTGACCGATGCCGGGGCGATCTTGACGGGCGACGACACGCTTCGGGAACACAGCTATGATACCTGGCCCGTCGCGACGAAGTGGCGCAACCAGGGTAAGCAGCCTTACCGCACAGACGTTGCCATTCGGGCGACCAGCGCCGAGCAGATTGGCAGAAATCTGCGCTGGGCAAGCCAGAATCGGATTCCGGTGACGCTCCGGGGTCTCGGCTCCAACGTGACTGGCTCGCCGCTATCAATGCGTCAGGGCATCGTATTCCACATAGCATCAATGAACCGGTCGAAATCCTGGACGAGACGAACCTGTTCGTGAAAGTTCAGGCAGGTATCCTGGTTCGACCCGGCGGGGATCATAAATCCGGGCAAGCTCGGTCTGGACTGACGCAGATAGACGACTATTTTGTAGCAGGGGATGACCCGATGGCATTGAACACCGAGCAGTTGGCTCAACTGGAGGAGATGGCGTATCAGATTCGCCGCCTGAGCGTCGAGATGATCGCCTACGGACGCTGGGGGCACATCGGCGGCTCGTTTTCGATGGCGGAGCTGCTCGCCGCGCTCTACTGCCGCCACCTGAACGTCGACCCGCAGCGCCCGGACTGGAAAGATCGCGACCGCCTGATTCTGTCGAAGGCGCACGGCTCGCCGGCGCTGTACGCGGCGCTGGCGCTGCGCGGCTTCTTCCCGGTCGAGCAGATTTACACCTACTGCGAACTGAACGGGCTGGAAGGGCACACTGACATGCGGCGCACGCCCGGTCTGGAAGCATCGGGCGGCCCGCTGGGCATGGGCTTGTCGGTGTCGGTCGGCATCGCCCTGGGGCTGCGCTTCGGCGAGAACGCGCGGGCGCGGGTGTACTGCATCCTGGGCGACGGCGAGTGCAACGAGGGCAACGTGTGGGAAGCGGCAATGTCCGCCGCCCACTACCACCTCGACAACCTGATTGCCATCGTCGATTACAACAAGGTCATGGCGAAGGGCTTCACCTGGGACTTGATGAGCGTCGAGCCGTTCGCCGACAAGTGGCGCGCCTTCGGCTGGGACGTGCTGGAAACCGACGGGCACGATCTGGCGGCGGTGGACGACGCGCTCCACAGAGCGCGCTGGGTGCAGCCTCGCGGCAAGCCGATCGTCATCATCGCCCACACCGTCAAGGGGATGGGCGTCGAGCAGGCGGAGTTCAATTACAAGTGGCACACCCACGCGCCGGAAGCCGACGTTGCCGACGCGATGTTGCGCGAGCTTGCGCGGCGCTACGGTCGCCCGGAACAGGGCTACAGCCGCTACGATGCGGAAGAAAAGGCGGCATTCTATGGCGGAGAATAATTCCAGCGGCGCGGTCGAGATGCGCGACGCCTTCGGGAGCGCGCTGGTCGAGCTTGGGGCGCAGTATCCCAACATGGTCGTGCTGGATGCCGACCTGCAGACGTCATCGAAAGCCGGGTATTTTAAGAAAGCCTATCCGAACCGCTTCATTCAGGTGGGCATCGCCGAGCAGAACCTGTTCGGCATCGCGGCGGGGCTGGCGCTGACCGGCTTCATCCCCTTCCCCAGCACCTTCGCCGTGTTCGCCACGCGGCGGGCGCTCGACCAGATCGCCATTTCGATCTGCTATCCGGCGCTCAACGTGAAAATACCGGGGTCGTATGTCGGCGTGCCGACCAGCCAGGCGGGCGCGTCGCACAACTGCATCGAGGACATCGCCGTGATGCGCGCCCTGCCTAACATGCGCGTCGCCGACCCCGGCGACAACGCCGACCTGCGCTCGATGATGCGCGCGGCGGTCGAATTCGACGGTCCCGTTTATTTCCGGGTGACGCGCACCACTCTGCCGCCGCTGTTCGGGGCTGACCACCGCTTCGAGTGGGGCAAGGGCGTCGTGCTGCGCGACGGCGACGACGTGACCCTGTTCGGCACGGGCATGATGACCAGCCGCTGTATCGAAGCCGCCGACCTGCTGCAAAACGACGGCATCCGGGCGCAGGTGGTTCATCTCGGCTCGATCAAACCGATTGACCGCGACCTGATTGCCACCTCGCTGCGCAGGACGGGCTGCGGCGTGACGGCGGAGAACGCCTCGATCATCGGTGGATTCGGCGCGGCGGTTGCCGAAGTCATGGGCGAGCTGTGCCCCGCCCCGCTGCTGCGCATCGGCGTGCGCGACCGCTGGGTCGAAAGCGGCGGCGTTTCTGAACTGATGGCGCATCACGGCATGGAAGCAGCCGACATCGCCGCCGCCGCCCGGTCGAGCATCGACCTGAAGCAGAAAGCGAGGGGCTGATGTCCGACGCGGCTCTGTTCTCGGAATATCTGAAGCTGACCGGCGTCGCCCACATCACGCCAGAGCGCGACGGCGACCCGGCGCTGATCGGCAGGCGGCTGGGGCTGCTCAACGGCTCGTCGTGGGTGACGCTGTGGGCGACCTATTTCGGTCGCAAGTACCTGCCAGGCGTGCATCTGGTCAGCCTCGGCAACGAAGCCGTGCAGATCAACTTCATGCAAGCGCACCACGACGGCAAGCCAACCCCGCCGCAGTCCAACATCGACGCCTTCACCCGCTACGCCCGCGATCTGGTCGAACTGGCACAGGTGGACGCCGTGCTGATCACCTGCTCGACCATGAACCGCGCTTACCCGCAGGTGCAGACGGCGCTGGCGGAATACGGCGTGCCGGTCGTGCAGATCGACCGCCCGATGATGGAACGCGCCGTGCGGCACGGCGGGCGCACACTGGTGATCGCCACGCACGGGCCGACCGTTGCCAGCACCCAGGCGCTGCTTTCGGAGACGGCAGCAGACCTCGGCAGCCCGATCAACTACGCGGGCGTAACCGTCGAGGCAGCGTGGGAGCATCTCGCCGCCGGGGATGTCGAAGCCCACAACGCGGCGCTGGCGGCGGCGATCCGTCGGCAGCAAGCCGTCGAGCGCCTCGACAGCGTGGTGCTGGCGCAGCTCTCGATGTCCGTTTTCCTGCTCACCTACTCTGACCCCACCGCCGAGTTCGGCATCCCGGTATTCACCAGCGGTCAGTGTGGCTTCGAGCACATGCGAACGCTGCTCGAACATGCCCCCGACGCCCATCGCTAAAGACGCGCTGTTCGCGGCGCTGCCATCGCCCGCGCAGGCGGATCGGCTGCCGGAGATTCGGGCGCGTATGCGCGAATCCGGCAAAAAGATCGTCGTGCTGGACGACGACCCGACCGGCACGCAGACCGTCCACGCGCTGCCGGTGCTGACGCGCTGGGACGACGCGACGCTCGCGGCGGAATTCGGCAGCGACGCGACGTGCTTCTACATCCTGACCAATTCGCGCAGCCTGTCGCCCGATCAGGCGTATACCCTCAGCCGCGAGATCGGGGCGGCGCTCAGGCGCGCGTCGGAGCAGACCGGGCGCGATTTCGTCGTCGTCAGCCGGAGCGATTCGACGCTGCGCGGTCACTTCCCCGCCGAGATGGACGCGCTGGCGGCGGGGCTGGATACAGAAGTCGACGGCTGGATCGTGCTGCCCGCCTTCATCGAGGGCGGGCGCTTCACCATCCAGGGCATTCACTACGTGCAGGAAGGCGATCAACTGATCCCGGCGGGCGAGACGCCCTTCGCCCGCGACGCTGCCTTCGGCTACCACGCCTCCGACCTGCGCGAATGGGTCGCGGAGAAAACGGGCGGGCGCATCCCGGCGCGCGCCATCGAGACGATCTCGATTGACGACCTGCGCGTCGGCGGCGCACAGGCGGTTTGCGCTACATTGATGCGGCTGGTATCGGGCGGCGTGTGCGCCGTCGACGCCGCCGCCTACGCCGATCTGGAAACGTTCGTGCTCGGCTTGCTCGACGCCGAGGCGCAGGGGAAACGCTTCCTGTACCGCACCGCCGCGTCGTTCGTGCGCGTGCGCGCCGGCATCGAGCCGCGCCCGCTGCTGACCGCCGCCGATCTGAAGCTGGACGCCGGGCGCGGCGGGCTGACCATCGTCGGCTCTTACGTGCCCAAAACCAGCGCCCAGCTTGAGCAGGTCGCCCGACTGGACGGCATCGAGCCGGTGTCGGTCGATGCCGAACTACTGGCGGACGAGTCGCTGCGCGTCCGCGAGATCGAGCGTGTGACTACACAGGTCGATCAACTGCTCCTGACGGACAAAACGGTCGTTGTCTCGACCACCCGCGCCTACGTCGCCGGGGACGACCCGGTCAGCAGCCTGCGAATCGGTCAGCGGATTTCCGACGGACTGGTGGCGATCCTGCGCGGGCTGAGCGTCCGTCCCCGCTACCTGATCGCCAAAGGCGGCATCACGTCGAGCGATCTGGCGAGCAAGGGGCTGGATGTCGGGCGGGCGTGGGTGCTGGGGCAAATTCTGCCCGGCGTCCCGGTGTGGGCGCTGGGCGCGGAAAGCCGCCTGCCGGGGCTGCCCTACGTCGTGTTTCCGGGCAACGTTGGCTCGGAGACGGCGCTGGCGGAGATTATCGTCGCATTCCGAAAGGGTTGAACCATGCTCGTACCGATGCTCACGCTGCTGGAGACCGCTCGCGCCGGGGGCTATGCCGTCGGTGCGTTCAACATCTACAACCTGGAGGGCACGCTCGCCGTGATGCGGGCGGCGGAAGCCGAACGCAGTCCGGTGATCGTGCAGGTGCTGCCGAGCGCGATCCAGTATGGCGGCGTGCCGCTGCTGGCGCTGTGCCTGAGCGCCGCCCGCGAAGCGACGATCCCGGCGTGCGTGCATCTCGACCACTGCCCGACGCTCGACCTGATCCACACGTCGCTGGACGCGGGGGTCACCTCGGTCATGGCGGATGGGTCACACCTGCCGTATGCCAACAATGTCGCTTTCAGCGCGTCGGTGGTCGCGGCGGCGCACGCGCGCGGCGCGGTGGTCGAAGCCGAGTTGGGCAAGCTGGGCGGCTCGGAAGACAGCTTGATCATCCACGAGCGCGAAGCCCGCATGACCGACCCGGCGCAGGTGGCGGGCTACCTCGCCCAGACCGACGCGGACACGCTCGCCGTGTGCATCGGCAACGTGCACGGCGTCTACGCCAGCGAGCCAAGGCTCGATTTTGAGCGGCTGGCGGCGATCCGCCAGCAGACCGATGCGCCGCTGGTGCTGCACGGCGCGTCCGGGCTGCCCGAAGACCAGATACACCACTCGATTGATCTGGGCATCACCAAGTTCAACGTCAACACCGAAGTGCGCGCGGCATACGTCGACGCGCTGCGGGAAGGCACGGCGCACGGCGACAAAGACCTGCTCGACTTCACCGCGCGCGCCGTCAGCCGGATGCAGGATGTCGTCGTGAGCAAGCTGCGCCTGTTTCGGTCGGCACAGCGCGCCTGATACCCCCTTTTCGTCTTGCTGCCAGTTGGAGCGACCCCCATGAAAAGCCAGATCGACCTGAAAACGCGCTTCTACCGCCTGTTTCCGTCGGACAACTTCGCCGGGTACGCCCACGAGGACTACCGCGCCGATTTCAACCGCTCGGCGTTTGTGCTGGTCGATGTGTACGGGCTGGGCTTCCACCCCGACGACCCCGTGCCGACCTACCGGCAGGGCGAACACTCGCACGAAGCCCGCCCGGCGCTGACGTGGCTGGGCAGCGCCGACCACGAGCAGCGGATCGTCGATACCGCCCTGCTTCCGGCGCTGAATGCCGCCCGCGCCGCCGGGATGCACATCATCTACCTGAACAACAGCGCGCCGAAGATCGGCTTGGAGTACTCCGAGTTCGGCAGGATGCTCCGCCGCCAGTTGAACACGACGATGGAAACGATGTTCACCGACGACGACACCGACGCGAAGGAATATCATCAGGGCGATTCCGACCACGTCAAAATCTCCAAGCTGCTCTCCCCGCGCGCGAACGAGTATTTCGTGCGCAAGCACGTCTACAGCGGCTTCGTCGGCACGCGCTTCGACCTGCTGCTGCGCCATCTGGACATCAAGACGCTGTTCATGGTCGGCTTCTCTGCCGACGCCTGCCTGCTGACGACCGTGATCGACGCGCTGTGGCACAACTACAAGGTGATCGTGCTGCGCGACTGCACGCTGGCGAACGACATGCCCGAAGAACAGGCGGAACTGCTGGGAACCGAGCGCATGATCCGGCTGATGGAGTCGCTGTACTGCGTCTCGGTCACGTCATCGGAGTTCATCGCCGCGCTGAAGTAGCGGCGTTCAAGCCCGTATCGTGTAATAGTCCGGGCGGAGGGAGAAGCGCAGGGAAGTTTCTCTGACTACACGGCACGCACTGTGTAAAAGTCCCGTCTCTGCCAAAACACACGGAGTTCCCGTTCACAGTCCTGGTCGACGTTTCTGCACAATCACGCCCGATGTGGCGGCTACAGGAAAGTGACTCTATAGCACCGCCTCTCCCGACCTCGTGTGCAGCACTCATGTATACCAAGTGCGCTAGTCCAACGATATGGAACTTCCTAGTTTATCATTGGTGGGTCTATTTTGAGGATATTGCCGCTGTAATGCAGGGTCATCGCATCAAATTTCACACAGGGTTTCCAATGGTTCACAACGCTCTTGTAG
>JADLHH010000273.1 GCA_020848855.1 Anaerolineae bacterium
CACCAATATCAAGGACCTCGTGCCGGTCCTCGAGAAGGTCGTCAATTCGGGCAAGCCGCTGCTGATCTTCTTGTCGTGGATCAGGATGTAGGCGTCCTCGATGACGGCTTCCATCGTGTCGGCGTCGGTGATGAAGTAGGCGCTGATGTAGCCGCGGTCGAACTGCATCCCTTCGACGTACTCGGTCTCGAATTCCAGACCCTTGCTTTCCTCGACCGTCACCACGCCGTCCTTGCCGACCTTGTCCATCACTTCGGCAATCAGGTTACCGATGCTGGTATCCTGCGCCGAGGTGCTGGCGACGTTGGCAATTTCTTCCTTGGTGCTGATCGGCGTCGCCTGTTCCTTGATGTTCTTGGCGATGCTTTCGGCAGCCGCCATGATGCCGCGCTTGAGCAGCATCGGGTTCGCGCCGGCGGCGACGTTCTTCAGACCTTCGTTGACAATCGCCTGGGCGAGCACCGTCTCGGTGGTCGTGCCGTCACCGGCACTGTCATTGGTCTTGGTCGCGGCTTCCTTCAGAAGCTGCGCGCCCATGTTTTCATACGGGTCGTCCAGTTCAATTTCCTTGGCGACCGTGACACCGTCGTGGGTGACGGTCGGCGCGCCGAACTTCTTGTCCAGCGCTACGTTGCGCCCCTTGGGACCCAGTGTTGTCGAAACGGCGTCGGCGAGCTTGTCCACGCCGCGCTGCAAGCCCCGGCGGGCTTCATCACGGAACGATAACTGCTTGGCAGGCATTGTTTGTCTCTCCTGTGGAATTCTATCGGTGGTTTAAACGGAATGTTGGTGGAATTTACTCGACGATGCCGAGGATGTCGCTTTCCTTCATGATCAGCAGCTTCTTGCCATCCAGCTTGATTTCGGTGCCGGCGTACTTGGCGAACAGCACGATCTGACCGACTTCCACATCCATCGGGATGCGTTCGCCATCGTCATCGCGGCGACCGGCGCCAGCGGCAAGGACTTTCCCCTGCTGCGGCTTTTCCTTGGCGGTTTCGGGCAGCACCAGCATACCCCCGGCGATAGTTTCCTCTTGCTCGACGGGTTCTACGATGATACGATCCCCCAACGGGCGAATGTTAGCCATGCTCATTGCCTCCTGAATGTCTCTCTTGACAACTACGTTGCTGATCAAACGTCTGTCTACGAACGAACCAACTTTTAGCACTCCACATATTGGAGTGCTAAATATCAGCCAGAAATATAGCAAAGGTCGCTAGGCGCGTCAAGAGATTCTAGCAAACTTCTTATACAATTGCTAAAGGCGGCAGGTTAAAGCAACTATTCGGCTGGGAAGGCGTTCATTGATCGTACAATAGGGGAGATTGCCAGCAGCAGGGAGCAGGATGAGCACGCAGGGTCCGGTTTATCAGCCGCAGTTCAGCATTTGGGTACGTCAGCTTATCACCGTCCTGTTATTGATCGGCGGGGTGTATTTGCTGTCTCTGATCGCGCCGGTGCTGCCGATGCTGACCATCGCCTTCCTGATGGCGTTCGTCATGTTCATCCCCAGCCGCGCGCTGGCGCGGCGCACGCCTGTCCCCTACGCGATTGCCGTCATCCTGCTGTACACTTGCGTGATCGTGGTCGCGGTTCTGGGGCTGCTGCTGCTCACGCCCACGCTGATCGACGGCATCAATAACCTGATCGGCAGTTTTCAGCAGGGCTACACCGACCTGATCATCAGCCTGCAGCTCATCAACCCGCGCGACGCCGTGCTGGACGTGCTGGGCGTGCAGGTCAACCTGTCCGACCTGGTGGCGACGGCGCAGGGACTTCTGCTGAGCGATACGTCGCCCCGGTTTGCCGGGTTTCTGCTGCCGCAGCACATGCGCGCCGCGACGACCGTGCAGGAAGTCCCCTGGGGCAACCTGATCGACCAGATTCTGCCGCTGTTCGGCTCGGTATCCCAGACGCTCACCTCGGCAATCGGCAGCATCACCAGCTTCATCGGCAGTTTCCTGCTGGCGCTGTTCGTCTCGTTTCTGGTGCTGCTCGATATTCCGACCACCCAGCGGACGATTTCGCGGCAGGTTCCGGTGGGCTATCAGCGCGAGTTTGCCCTGCTCATCCACAAAATGGTTCACGTGTGGAACGGCTTCTTTCGTGGGCAGGTGCTGATCGGCTTCGCCATCGGCGTGCTGACGTTCATTCAGCTTTCGTGGATGGGCATTCCGAATACGTTCATCCTCGCCGTCATCACCGGGACGATCTCGCTCATCCCGACCATCGGCGGCATTATCGCGCTCGTCCCGCTGGGGCTGATCCCGCTGATTCAGGGGTCGCAGGCGTTCCCGCAGGTTCCGCACCCGATCATGGCGCTGCTGGTGGTTGGCATCAACCTGCTGATTTCGCAGATCATCTGGAACGTGCTCGCGCCGAAAATTCTGGGCGACGCGCTCAATCTGCCGCTGCCCGTGATCATCGTCGGCGTGTTCGCCGGGGCGGCGGCGGGCGGCGTGCTGGGGGCATTTCTGGTCGCGCCGGTGATGGCGACGATGCGCGTGCTGCTCTCTTACCTGTGGTACAAAATCAACCTGCAGGACCCCTTCCCCGGCGAACAAGCGCCGTTCCAATGGGGCGAAAACCAGTTCCTGTACCGGGGGACATGGGACATCAAGTTTTTCCCGGCGGGTCCGCTGTCGTGGTGGCAGAACCGGCTGATCGTGCGACCGCCGCGCGACACCGCCCCGCACGACCAGAGTCAAGAGTAGCGCCGTCTCCACACACGGGATCAGGCGCGAAACTTTGCTCCGCTCACTCAGCCCGCAAAAAGTGTACATTTGTCCGGCAAATGTATCTTTGCAAAACCCAAAGCGGTGCTAGGCTATAGATACAGGCGCTCGCCCACAACTTTTCTATCCTCGATCCGGCACAATCGGGACGCGAGCGCACGCGAACGCTTCATGATAAGTGGGCTTTCCGGCATATGCGCTCACGGGAAGTTTCGCGTTCGGATCGCGGGAATCAAAAAGACGGGAAAGCCGTCGCTCACCCGTCCCCCGATATGCCGGAATGTGCCGGATTCCGATGCCCCGTTGAAAGCGTCTAGCTCTCGGTAATCGTGACCTTGTTGATGGCGTCGCCCTGGCGAATGGCGTTGACCACGTCCATGCTCGCCTGATCAGCGACTTTGCCGAACACGGCGTGCTTGCCGTCGAGGTGCGGTGTGGGCGTGTGGGTAATGAAGAACTGCGAGCCGTTGGTGTTGGGTCCGGCGTTCGCCATGCTCAGGATACCGGGGCTGCTGTGCTTCAGGCGCAGCGCGGCGGCTTCGTCGTCCCAGCGGTAGCCGGGGTCGCCGCGCCCCGTCCCGGTGGGGTCGCCGCCCTGAATCACGAAATTGGCGACGACGCGGTGGAACACGCCCCCGTCGAAGAAGCCGTCGCGGGCGAGGAACACGAAATTGTTCACCGTCACCGGGGCTTCCTTCGCAAACAGGTTGACCATGATCGTGCCCTTCGGGGTATCGAACTTGGCGGTATACGTCTTGTTCGGGTCAATTTGCATTGCCGGTGGGCTGTTGTAGCGCTTCGCCATGAGTAAATTCTCCCTCTGTAAACATGCCCTGCCATTATACTCCATTCCTTAAGCTTCGGATTCCGAAACTAAACCTTTACTCAAGCCAACCACGCGACGGCGATATAATCCGATCTAGGAATGTTGTCGGACTTCGCTGTATCCCAGAGTTGCATCGCCAAGCGCAGCGGATCGTTAAGAGACGGATTCCGCCGACGTGCTTTACACTTAAAAGGGTGTTTAGGTTTGTTTACTGTAAGGTGCAGAAACAATGCCGCGTGTGCTGTATATCGAGGACAACCGAGATAACCGGACGCTCGTTCGCCGCATTCTGATGGCATCCGAGACCCGGTTCGACGTACAGGAAGCCGAATCGGCTCCCAAAGGGATCGAGATCGCACTGCGGCAGACGCCCGACCTGAGCCTGATGGACCTGAGTATGCCGGATATGGACGGCTTGACGGCGACGCGGTTCATCCGAACGATTCCCGAACTGTGCGACATTCCAATTGTCGCCTTAACCGCCAACGCAATGGACAGCGACCGGGATCGCAGCCTGGAAGCCGGGTGCGACGGCTACATCAAGAAACCGATTGATGTTGATAAATTTCCCGAAGACCTACTGACTTTCATCAGGAGTCGTAATGAGCGACGTGCAAACCAACAACAATCAGCGGACGCCAATTGAAGCCAGCGAGGCGCACGTCCTGGTCGTTGAGGACAATGTTCCCAACTTTGTCCTGATCGCCCGGATGCTGGCGTTCATGGGTGTGCAGCGCTGCGAGTGGAAAACGTCCGGCTGGCAGGTCGTTCAGTTCGCCGATACCCTGCCGCGCGTCGACCTGATCCTGATGGATATTCGTCTCCCTTATGAGGATGGCTACCAGGCGCTGCAGAAGCTGCGCGCCAACCCGCGCCTGCGCGATACGGTCGTTTGCGCCGTGACCGCCGAAGCGAGCGAAGATCAGATGCGCCGTGCCAAAAAAGCGGGCTTCAACGGTTTCCTCGGCAAACCGCTCGACCCGGATCGATTCCCGTCCCAGATCCGGCGATTGCTTAAGGGTGAAGAAGTATGGGAATGGAAGTAGATGACCGTCGGGAGCGGCTCAATCTCGCTGAAGCTCAGTATCAGGCATCGAGCACCATCTATGGCACGAGCGATCCAGTCGAAATCCTCAACGCGGTGGTCAATTTCGGCGGCAAGGCGTTCGCCGAAGCGCACCTGGCGCTGCTCGACCCCGACACTCAAATTCTGAACAGCATCGCCGTCCGCGATGGCGACGGTATCCGTGCGGCGCAGGGCGGGCGACGACCGGAAGACTACCCGGCTTTCGACACGCTCAGCGCCGTCGAAGTGCTGCACGTCGCCGACGTGGAGACCGACCCCTTTCTGACCAACGTGGAGCGCGCCCGCGCGCAAGCGAACGGCATCGGCGCGCTGCTGGTGATCCCGCTGGTCGTAGCGCAGCGGCTCACCGGGCTGATCGGCTTCAGCAACCCGACGCCGGTCGAGGAAATTCCGCAGCACCGCCTGCGCGCCCTGCGCAACCTGGGCGACCAGATCGCCGTCGTGTTCGAAAACCAGGCGCTGCTGCGCAGCACGGCGACCACGCTCGACGAAGTGCAGGCGCTCTACGACATCAACCGTGAAATGCTCGGCGCGCTCGACCCGCTCACCGTGCTGCGCGTCCTGCGCGATCATCTGGCGAAGTCGGCTTCCGCGATCACCTACGCGGTCGTCGGCAGAGACGCGAACGGCGCTGAAACGGTCACGATCCGCTATATTGCCACTCCAACTGCCGAGCAGGCGGTCGAAATCCCGCTCGCCGGGCTGAACCTTGCGGCGAGCGCGCCCTATTCATCCGACCCCACCAGCGTTGTGTTCGTCGAAGATGTGACGCAGTCCGAAACGCCGCTGCACAGCGCGCTCCAGTTGAAGGATGCCCGCAGTTACATCATCATCCTCGTGCGCGAGCGCGGCGTGGTCGAAGACATCATCGCCGTCGCCTACGACCGCGCCGAGGTGTTCGACAGCCGCACGCGCCGGCTGTTCACCGCCATCGCCGACCAGATCGGCATCGTGCTGCAAAACCAGCGCCTGCTCGAAAACGCCCGGCTGGCGGCGCACGAACTCGCGCAGCAGGTGCAGGTCTTGCAGGGACTCAACCGTCTGTCGAGCGGTATCAGCAGCTTTCGAACGGAAAAAGAACTGCTGGACTACGCAACCCTCAACCTGACGACGGCGCTCGGCGTCGATCACGTCGGCATCGTGCTGTTCGAGCCGCAGGAAGACCTGGGCGTGGTCGTCAGCGAATACCCGGATCACGGCGCGGTTGGCTCGAAGATCGAGACACGCAACAGCGCCATGATCAAGGCGCTGCTGGAAGCGCCGGATCATCCGGTCGTCATTCAGGACGTGAACACCGCCCCGCTGCTGGAGCCGGAAACGCGCGAAGTGCTCAACCGCATCGGCGTCGTGTCGATGATGATCATGGCGCTGCAGAGCGCCGGGCAGATCGTCGGCACGGTCGGGTTCGACATGTACAGCCACGCCCACCCGATCACGCCAACGATCATCGAGACGGCAGAGACGATGATCGCGCAGGTCGCTATCGGGCTGCAAAACCAACGGCTGCTCAACGACGCCCAGCGCCTCGCCGCCCAGCTTCAGCACGTCACTACGTTTGGTCAGGAGATGCAGTCGGCGCTGAAGATCGACGCCATTCTGACGATCATGCTCACCGAAAGCCGGGTGATGCTGTCCATCGACCGGATGACCATCG
>JADLHH010000274.1 GCA_020848855.1 Anaerolineae bacterium
ATTCAAAATCGACCTGCACCGCCGCCATGCGCGAGGCGCTGATGTTGGTCGGCATCCCGGTGCTTTCGACGGTGCAGACGCGCTTGGGCGTGCCGAGGTCGGGGCGAATCCGCCCGATCGGGTTGTGCATGAGTGAAATCTTCTCCCCGTCGTACTCGTCGTACATCATGGCGCGCCCGGTGGCGTTGGCGCGTTCGAGCATCAGCAGCGACGCGTAATTGTCGAGTCCGGTGGAGGAGAAGTGCGGGCTGAGCGGCAGGTCGAGGTAGCGCCCGGTCACGGTGACGGAGCGAAGATATTCGCGCGCGCACAGCAGATCAGGGTCTCCCGTGCCGTTGACGAACGGGCAGCCCTTCAACACCGCCGAGTTGGCGACGGCAGTCGCGCTTTTGAGCATGGTGTGGAATGTGAGCAAGCCCAGCGCTTCGGAGCGACCGGCGAGGTCAATGTGGATGTGGCAGCCCTGGTTGCGGAACATGTTGACGTAGTGGCTGGTCGCCGGGTCGACATGGTAGCGCTGCTGCACGTGGGTCAGGCGCTCGGCGTATTCCGGGACCATGCGGTTCACCTGCAGCATCAGGTCGACAGCGGTCGTCACCTTCGGATGATCCGTCATCTTGAAGTCGGATTCCGTCGGATAGCACGAGAAGATCAGCGTGCGCAGCCCGGTGTCGCGGCTCGCCAG
The DNA here is from genome assembly GCA_020848855.1 of Anaerolineae bacterium. Next base: position 686 of record JADLHH010000274.1, read on the forward strand.
CGACAGCGTCGTCATCATACCGTTGAGGGCGTTGCGCGTTTTGTTGTAGCCGACGCTTGGCGCGATATGCGCTTCGACCTGATACTGGCAGGCTTCGCGGTCGAGGCGCGGGTAGACGCCGATGCGCAGCGCGTGCCCGGAATAGGCGCTGATAAATCCATGCACTTCAGCTTCGGTGGGCGATGCGCCGTCGGGGTGCATCAACCCAAGCTCGATCTCCGCGCCGAGCACGCGCAGGCGGGTGAGGGAGTCTTCGGTTTCGCTGATATTCGTGTGGTTGACACTGGGGTTCAGGTTGTACGGCACGATGCTTTCAAGCAGGGTATGTCCGCTGCGGTAGCGCTCGCTGACGACGCTCCCCAGCACAAGCTGCCGTCCCTGGATTTCGGTGAGCAGGACATTGCCGGTATTCAGGTTTCCGGCGTCGTAGTAAGTGGTGACCGGTGCGCCGATTGCTTCAGAAAACATGTCGAGCGGCAGCTCGTCGTGCATGGTGTCGGCGGCGGCTGTTTCCAGCACGCGGCTGAACTGCCGCCGGATGTGTTCGACTTCCTGCCACGGGGCAGCCTCACTGAACGCGGCGAGAGTGTCGTTCGATGGGAGCGACATAACGTACTCTTTCGCAGTAACCTGAATAGTCCGGCTACCATTGTCGCTCATGGCGGCGTATCCGACAAGCGGAAAATCAAAGCCAGAATCGGGCAATTTTGCGACGCCTGACCTACGCTCCCGCGAGGCACGACCGCGCTCGGCTGCTACGCCGCTCCTGCGACTGGTGAAGAATCGCATTCACGATTATGATTGGGGAAATACTTGCCCCTTTGTCCGCTCTATGGAGGGCGCTGCATGGCGACGATCCATCCCCTGCCGATTATCGAGATCAAAGATCTGATCAGCGTAGACGAGTCGCGCCCGGTCGCTATGCTGACGGGGGAACGCTCCTGGGCGGCGGTTAGCTCGCTGCTGACCCTGCCGCTGGTCGTCCAGGCGGAACCGTATCACGTCCAGGGGGACTATCTCGATACGCTGGCAAACGATCTGCCGCCGCAGGTGCAGGTGATCTATGGCGTAGGCGGTGGAATGGTCGCCGATGCTGCCAAATACGTCGCCTGGAGGAAGGGACTCCCGGTTGTCCTCATCCCGACTTCGCTCAGCCAGGACGGCTTCTTCACGGCGCTGGTCGCGGCGCGCGGCGACGGCACGGTCAACTACGTCACGACTGGTCCCGCCGAACGGCTGATCATCGACTGGGAAATCATCCGGGCAGCGCCGCAGAGCGTACGCGGCGCGGGCATTGTCGAACTGCTCACGATTGTGACCGGTATCCTCGACTGGAAATACGCCGCCGAGCGCGACAAGACCACGCCGGAGACGCGCTTCGTCCCGTGGGCAGCGGGCTTGATGGCGGGTATCGCCCAGCAAGCGTTCAAGATCGCCGCCGGAGTAGGGCGCGGCAATGTTGAATCGCTCCGCAACCTGCTCGACCTGCTGTGCATGGAAGTGCAGCTAACCAATCAGATGGGGCACAACCGCCCGCAGGAAGGCAGCGAACAGTATTTCGCTTATGCCATCGAGCCGCGCGTCGGCAAGCGACGCCCGCTGCCGTATGCCGACATGGTCGGTCCCGGCATTCTGCTGGCGGCGGCGCTGCATGGGCAGGATGTAAACCCCATCCGGGCGACGCTCGAATCGGCGGGTATCCGCCTCGATCAACTGCGCAATGACGACATTGTCGATACGCTCAAAACGATGCCGGAATACGTCCGCAAGCACGACATGCCCTACAGCATCCTCAACGACTTTGACCCGACCGCCGAGCGCATCAGCGAATTGATGACGGTGACCGGCTTGAGCAGCGCGCGGTAACGTCCTGCTGCGCGACGGAATCGTGATGGATGATCGGGAACTGATCGCGCGCTGGCAGCGCGAGGAACAGCAGCCGTTTCAGGGCTGGGATTTCGGCTACCTGCGCGGTCACTACCACGAAGAACAACCCCCCTGGTCATACGAATATAGTGCGCGCGACCTGCTGCGAGACGTCGATTCCGTGCTGGATATGGGCACGGGTGGCGGCGAAAAGCTGCTCGAATTCGCTGACGTGCTGCCGCCGCGAACTGTCGCGACGGAAGGCTATGCGCCCAATGTTGCTGTTGCCCGCGCCAATCTCGCACCGCACCATATCGACGTGGTCGAATACGATGCCGAAGCCGACGACCGAATGCCGTTTGACGACGGCGTGTTCCCGCTGATTCTGAATCGACACGAGGCATACGATGCCAGTGAAGTGACGCGCATCCTGCGCCCCGGCGGGCGTTTTCTCACGCAGCAGGTCGATGGGCGCGACCTGTCGGAGCTTCTCGCCGCGTTTGGGCTGACTTCAGGCTACCTGCATGTGAATCTGGCGGACTGCCGCCGCGAACTAGAACAGGCGGGGCTGAGCATCGATCAGGCGCTGGACTGGCAGGGACGCGCGACCTTCAGCGATGTGGGCGCGCTGGTGTATTTCCTCCACGCCGCGCCGTGGACTGCGCCGCCCGATTTTTCGGTCGAACGCTGCGCCGATGTCCTGTTGAAACTCCACCACCAACGCCAGCCGCTCGCCTTCGACAGTCGGCGGTTCCTCATTCTGGCGCACAGGCGCGTCAAATAATAGAGAATCGCTAACTACGAATCGCACTACTACTGTTAGAATGGAAACGACACATTATCAACCGGCGGGTATCTGTAAGCGGTATCCGGCTGGTATCATTGTCATGTTCATCAGATAGGGAAATCCAGTTATCATGATTCATTTCGGTACAGACGGCTGGCGTGCCGTCATCGCAGATACGTTCACGTTTGCCAATGTGCGGCAGATTTCGCAGGCGGTTGCCAGCTACGTGAACAAGAATCACACGGGTTCGCAGCCGCTGGAGATTGTCGTCGGCTACGATACCCGTTTCCTGTCCGACCGCTTCGCGATGGAGACCGCGCGAGTCATGGCGGCGAACGGGATTGTCACCTGGCTCACTCGCACTGACGCGCCGACCCCGGTCATTTCGTACAATGTCAAACACATGGGCGCGACGGCGGGTATCATCATCACGGCAAGCCACAACCCGCCGCGCTACAACGGCTTCAAGCTCAAAGCGCCTTACGGCGGCAGCGCGACGGCAGAACAGTGCGCGCTGGTCGAGCAGGAGCTTCAAACGCTCGAAAGTGAAGCCCGCTGCCCGAATGTCATGGATTATCAGGAAGCGCTCGACACGGGCATGATCCGGCGTTTCGATCCGTCGTGGCTGTATTACCAGCATCTCGGCACGCTGGTCGATCTGGATCGCATCTCCGAGGGCGAACTGAACATCGTCTCCGACGCGATGTGGGGGGCAGGGCGGGGCGCTTTCGCCGCGCTGCTGTCGCGCACGCGGTCGCACGTCAGCGAAATCCGGGCGACCTTGAACCCCGGCTTCGGCGGCATTCACCCCGAACCGATCATGACCCACCTGAACGAATTGGTCGCCACGGTCCAGCGCCTGCAGGCGGATGTCGGGCTGGCGACCGACGGCGATGCCGACCGCATCGGCGCGATTGACGCGCGCGGCAACTTTGTCGACCCGCATACCGTGTTCGCGCTGACGCTGCGCCATCTGGTCGAAAATCGGAATCTGCGCGGCGAAGTCGTCAAAACGGTCTCGACCACCATGATGATCGACGCGCTGGCGCAGAAATACGATCTGCCGCTGCACGTGACGCCGGTCGGCTTCAACCACATCGCTGACCTGATGATGAAGCGCGACATACTCATCGGCGGCGAGGAAAGCGGCGGTATCAGCATTCGCGGGCACATCCCGGAAGGCGACGGTATCCTGATGGGGCTGCTGCTGCTCGAAATCATGGCGTATGAGCACGCGCCGCTGCACGAGATCGTCGCCGACCTGCAGGCTAATTACGGTCCCGCCTGCTACGCTCGCATCGATGTTCGGCTCGAACAGCAGAAGCCGAAGAAGGCAGTCGTGCAGATGCTCGCCGACAGCGCGCCCAGCCACGTTAATGGCGAATCGGTCGCGCGCGTCGATACGCTCGACGGCGTCAAGTATTACCTGAGCGACAATAGCTGGCTGCTGATCCGCCCCAGCGGAACGGAGCCGATCCTGCGCATTTACGCCGAGGCGCACACGCCGGACGCGCTGAAAGCGCTGCTGGCTTACGGCGACCACGTCGGGAAACAGGTCACGGCAAACGGCGCGAACCACTGAGAATCGAAAAGCGCATCGAGGTTTCCCGATGCGCTTTTATTTTGCCGGATGGACTTAACTGCTGCGCGGGTTGACGATCCGCCGGATCAGGTCAACCCAGAACGGCGCGCCCTGTCCGATGGCGATTACCGTCACGACTATGCCGATCAGCTTGCGGATCAGCAGTCCGAGCCAGTCGGGGTTGTTGTCCGGTCCTAGCAGCCACAGATTGCGCATGTTACCGCAGCCGACAGGCAGTTTGCCGTCCTCGTCGGCGACGCAGCGCCGCTCCAGCGGCGTATATTCCCAGCCGATTGGCAGGTTGAGCGCCGAAATCTGAGTGAGCGAGGTCGTGATCTGCTCGGTGGCGTCGCTCAGGATTTGCCCCGTATTGAGTCCCGGTTCCGCCGTCGCTTCGGGGGTCTGCGGGTCCAACTGCTGCTGGGCTTGCTGCTGTGCCTGCTGTGCCTGCTGGAACTGCTGAGCGAACTGAGCGCTCGTCGCGGCGCTTTGCACCGCCGCGACGACCGTCTCGCGGAGCGCGGGGTCATCCCACAACGTGCGCGCTATTTGCAGCGAATCGGCATTGAGGACAAGCGCCAGGATGCAGCCAATCGCCAGTGTGAGATAGGTCAGGTGGCGCTTGTACGCTGTCGAAAGCTGATCCATGCGCTGGTTGAACCAGTCTTCGAGGTTTGCCTGCGCCTGATCGAGCGATTGCGCCGACGCGACCACCACTTTCAGCGCCCGCCTGAAGGCTTCGTCGTTGACGTTGCGCAAGCCTTCCAGCACGGGCAGCAATTGACCGCCACTGGTGGCTGTAAGCTGGGCGAACTGCATCCGGTCATCCAGCGGCTTGAGCGCCTTGAGCACCGGAACCTGCACTTCGACCGGGAGCGTTGGCACGGCTTCGTGAATCGCTTCCAAGCCGACGCCGGTGTTTTGCAGCCGGAAAACCAGTTCCAGCACACGGTCTTTTGCCGGGCTGGCAGGCGCGGCATCGACGGCGAGCAGCAGCGGTCCGTACAGTTCAAGACCGGCTTTTTCCGCCAGGATACTGCTCATCACCTGCGCGAAAGTCTTGGGGTCGATCCAGTCGACGGTGTTTACTTCGGCGCTGCGTACCTGAAGCGCCTTGATTTCGGCGGTCTCGGTGGTTGCCACCTCGGATGGCTCGACCATCTGTGTATTGACGATGTTGATCAGCGGGTGCGACATGAACTGCGCCTGCACTTCAGGGTCGGTGATCAGGCTTTCAAGGGCGGTTTTGAGGTGGGTGGAGCGCCAGCGCAGGAGGTTCGCGATCACGGTATTCAGCGTCGTCACCAGGATGCTTAGCAGGCTGTAGACGAAGACCATACCAATAGCGACTTGAATAATTGCTTGCATGATATCTCCTGATGCACGCAGAACGTCGCATCGCGCTTAGTGTACCATGATTCCATATTGGGAAAGTCAGTGTTATACTCCTGCGACGCGTTTGTTACAGTTTTGTATAAGGGAGCGCACTACATGGCATTCGACAAGGTTATCGTGCCGGCAGATGGCGAGAGGATCACGGCGACGCGCGGGAAACTGAACGTCCCGGATCACCCGATTCTCCTCTTTATCGAAGGGGACGGCATCGGCAAGGACATCATGACCGCGAGCAAGCGCATCTGGGATGCGGCGGTCGAAAAAGCCTATGGCGGCAAGCGCAAAGTCGCCTGGATGGAAGTCTATGCCGGCGAGAAAGCCGCATCAGTGTACGACGGCAACTTCATGCCCGAAGAGACCTTCGACGCGCTGCGCGAGTTCCTGATCGGCATCAAGGGACCGCTGACGACGCCGGTCGGTGGCGGCTTTCGAAGCCTGAACGTCACGCTGCGGCAGGTGCTCGACCTGTATAGCTGCGTGCGCCCCGTGCGCTGGTATCGCGGTGTGCCCAGCCCGGTCAAGCACCCCGAAGAAGTCGATGTGGTCATCTTCCGCGAAAACACCGAAGACGTGTACGCCGGCATCGAATACGAATCCGGCACGCCGGAAAACGAGAAGCTGGCGAAGTTCCTGCGCGAAGAACTGGGCGCAAATTTCTTCGAAGGCGCGGGCTTGGGCATCAAGCCGATCAGCGCGTTCGGAACCAAGCGGCTCGTGCGCGCGGCGATCAACTATGCTATCGATCATGGTCGTAAGAGTGTGACGCTGGTTCACAAGGGCAACATCCAGAAATTCACCGAAGGCGCGTTCACCAAGTGGGGCTACGAAGTCGCCGCGCAGGAATTCCCGGAGCAGACGATTTCGTGGGACGACGTAGCGGCGAATCATGGCGGGAAAGTGCCTGCCGGCAAGATTCTGATTCAGGACGTGATCGCCGACATCAGCTTCCAGAAGATGCTGCTGCGCCCCAGCGAATTCGACGTGCTGGCGACGCCCAACCTGAACGGCGACTACCTGAGCGACGCCATCGCGGCGGAAGTAGGCGGCGTCGGCATCGCCCCCGGCGCGAATATCGGCGACGAAGTGGCGCTGTTCGAAGCGACTCACGGCACCGCGCCCAAGTACACCGACCTCGACAAGGTGAATCCTGGCTCGCTGCTGTTCAGCGGCGTGATGATGCTCGAACACCTCGGCTGGCAGGAAGCCGCCGACCTGATCACCACCAGCTCCGACAAGACGCTCGACCAGAAGGTCGTGACCTACGACTTCGCCCGCCAGATGGACGGTGCGACCGAGGTCAGGACGAGCGAATTCGCCACCGCCATCATTGGCAATATGGGGTAATCAACATGCGTGTGGGGCGAGGCAGCGTCGCGCCCGTGTGCAATTTCCCTGAGAATACGATGAGAAACCTGCCCGCCGGAGAACCGTTCTCCGGCGGGTTTTTGTTCGCGTAGTCCTCGCTCGCACGGGCGAAACCACCTACGGCGTTGCCAGCGCTTTCACCACCCAATCCGCAACTGTCATACATCCAATCCATCCGCCATGACGTTATTTAGCCTGACGCCGCGTCGTGCTCAACCGGGGCTGTGCGCACAGCCCCATTTTTGTGACGCAGATGAAAACCGATTGAGGAGAGCAAGAGACATGAACGCGATATCACGACGGAATCTGCTGAAGACCGGTGCCGTGCTCGGCGGCGGTTCGCTGCTGAGCTTCAGCCAGCTATTCGGCATCGCCCGTGTGTTCGGGCAGGAAATGGCAGCCGACGACGACCTTCAGACCATCATCAATCTGGCATCCACCGCCGAATTGTTCGCCACGACACACTATCTCGCCGCCATCAATGCCGCCGCCGATCTGGGGTTGGACGAGGCGCAGGTCGCCTACATGAAGGCGGGCTTCCTCGCCGAACAGGATCATCTGGAGCTGCTCAAGTCGCTCGGCGCGGAACCGGTCGTGACCGAGTTTTACGTCCCCAGCAACCTGTTCAGCGACATCGGCGTGTTCACGGCGACAACCGAAGTGGCAGAAACCGCCTTCACCGGCGCATATCTGGCAGCGGTGCGCATCTTCTCGAAATCTGCCGACACCACGCCTTACGCCGTCACCTGCGCGCAGATCGCCGCCGTCGAACAGACGCACCTCGCGCTGATCCGGCAGATTGGCAAGAAGCTGGCGAACAACACCTCGTATGCTCAGTACACGCTGTACAACGTTTCCAGCGCCGTGCCGGTGCTTCAGCCGTTCCTCGACGGCTCCGGCGACGGGTTCGTCGGTCCGGTCGCTGCGCCGAGCGACGACGATGTCGCGGCTATCCGCGCCGACGCCGAGATGCTTGGCTACGACAACCCCGGCGTGCCGTTCGCGGCGATGACCGAGATGCCTATGTAACGCTGCATTAAAAAGGCACCGAATCCGCGATTCGGTGCCTTTCTTTTTTTTCGTAAATGGTCGCTCGAACTAGAAGCTCGCTGGTGCAAGCGCTGTCAGCAGTCAAATACGAACCAGCAGTAGACATTGCGCAGCTTCTGATCGTCGAGCACCAGTTCCCGGATCGCGGCGGGTAGCTGGGCGCGCTGCCACTGGCACTCCAGGCGACCGGTTTCGATACGTTGATCTTCACGAGCCGCCGCCCGCACCGCCCGAATCGCGTAAGCTGCTGCACCCAGTTCGTGAGCCGCCACATGAGCCACCGCCGCGGCTTGCCCGGCAGCGTAAGCCGCTTCTCTCGCCGCGCCGCTCAACGCTCTGGCAGCGCCCATAGCGGGCCCGGCGGCGGTGCGGGCTTCCGTCATCGAAATTTCGTCTCGCGCCCAGGCGCGCGCCTGCTCAATCGCCCGGCGTGGACGATCATCAATGGGCTGCGCCTGTTCGAAGAAATGCAGGACGTGCTGCGCGCAATCTGCCGCCCACACCGCAAGGAGTCGATGATCGGCGTCCTGCAGAGAGCCGCCGCGTCGCACGGTAATCAACCGAGTGTCCCGGATTTTGCTGAAAATCACCTGTCTGCCTGACTACCTAATGTGTACGCTTTCCATAATGACAGGCTTTTCCGTTATCGTGAAACGGCTCTCATGAAACGGCGTGACCTGCATCTGCCAGGCTGATCCCACGAGTAATGACAGACCGGGAGCCGGTCGCAGGAATTCCCGCGTGGCTGATTTCGTTCTCGAAGTGTGCTGCAGCTTCTATCGCGTGTTCTGGGCGATCATCAACTGGTAGCCGTCCAGGTCGCGGACGTTGAACGCGCGCTCGCCCCAGTCGCGCGTTTCAATTTCACGGGTGATGCGTGCGCCGTGCGCCTTCGCGTCCGTGTAAAGTGTGTCGATATTGACCGTCTCCGGCAGATTGATGTAAAGCTGCACGCCGATCCCGCGCCGCGACAGGTCTACGGGCGCGACGAAACCCTCGGTTATCCCCAGCAGAATTTCGGCACTGCCCAGCCGTACACAGGCGAAATCCGTCTCGCCGCGCTCGTTGGGCGGCATTGCCCACGCCAGTTCGAAGCCGAGCTTCTCCGTGTAATAGGTGATTGCCTGATTGACATCTGAACACGCAAGGATCGGAGAGAGCATAAACGTTCACCTCGTTGTCTACGGGGCAGATTATATCCACGTCCATACGGGAAGCGACACCCATTTTCGCCCCCCTGGGCATGATATTGCTCAGGTGTAATAGTGAATAATTTCACATGAAGGGGTGTCTGCTGCGCTTTATGATCTTATAAAGGGGTAAAAGATAAGGATTTTTATGGATAAGCAGCCGTTCATCTTCGAAAGTACAGCTTTACAGGAGTTGATCGATGCCCTGATGGATCGCGGCTATCAGGTTATCGGTCCGACCGTTCGGGGTGCGGCGATCACCTACGACGAGATTACCGCCGCGTCCGACCTGCCGGTGGGGTGGGCGGACGAGCAGAACGGCGGTATGTATCGCCTGGAGCGCAGCCCGGATGACAGCGTTTTTGGCTATGTGGTTGGCGCGCAGTCGTGGAAACGGCTGCTGCACCCGCCCGTCGCGCGGCTCTGGCAGGCAGAGCGAACGGATCAGGGGTTCGCGGTGGTCCCCAACGACGCCGAGCATCCACCCTACGCGTTTCTGGGCGTGCGCGCCTGTGAGCTGGCTGCCATAGCCATCCAGGATCGCGTGTTCACAGGCGGCGTGTTCGTCGATCCGATCTATTCGCGCAACCGGGCGGGCGTGTTCATCGTCGCGGTGAACTGCACGCGGGCGGGCGGGACGTGTTTCTGCGTCTCTGCCGGAACGGGTCCGAATGTCAAGTCCGGCTACGATCTTGCGCTGACCGAAGTCCTCGACGGTGACGAACATTACTTTCTGGTCGAAGTCGGGACGGAGCAGGGCGCGGCGGTGCTGGAAGCCGTCACCCATCGCGAAGCGACGGACGACGAATTCGCGCGGGCGCGCGGGTTGGTTGCCGATGTCGCCAGGCACATGGGGCGCACCGTCGACCTGTCGAACACCAAAGAGCGACTGTACGAGAATTATGAAAACCCGCGCTGGGAAGAAATCGCGCAGCGCTGCCTGATGTGCGGCAACTGCACGATGGTCTGCCCGACGTGCTTCTGCGCGACCGTGGAAGATACGACCGACCTCACCGGCGAACATGCCGAGCGCCGCCGCTTATGGGATTCCTGCTTCACGATGGATTTCTCCTACATTCACGGCGGCAGCGTCCGGTATACACCCAAAGCCCGGTATCGCCAGTGGCTGACGCACAAGATGGCGACCTGGATTGACGAATTCGGGATGCGCGGCTGCGTTGGCTGCGGGCGCTGCATTACCTGGTGCCCGGTCGGGATCGACATCACAGCCGAGGTGAAAGCGATTCAGGAGAGCCAGCCTGTCCAGCATGTTCAGGAGGAACAGCCATGATTACTGTGGAAGAAATGATCAGTGCGCATAAGTTTTTTCAGGGCATGAACCCCGATCACCTGCACTTTATTGCCGGCTGCGCGTCGAACGTCATCATCAACGCGGGCGACTATATTTTCCGCGAAGGCGAGCCGGCAGATAGATTCTTCATGATACGGCATGGCATGGTCGCGCTTGAAATGCACGACCTGCGCAAGGGACCCGTCCAGTTGCAGACGCTCGTGGAAGACAACGTGCTCGGCTGGTCGTGGCTGTTCCCGCCGTACAAGTGGCAGAACGACGCCCACGCCATGACTCTGGTGCGCATGACCGCGTTTGACGGCAAATGCCTGCGCGAAAAATGCGACGCCGATCACAGCCTGGGCTACGAATTGATGAAACGGTTTGCCGGCGTGCTGTTGGAGCACCTGCGAGCGACGCGCTTGCAGGCGATGAATCTTTATGGTTGATGTCGCATTCCGTAATCACGAGACTGTTCTTGATCCGATGCAGCCCGACCTGTTTCGGATTCGACGGGTCATCAAAGAGACATCCGACACCTTCACGCTGGAACTGATGCCAGTCGAAGCCTATTACGTCCATTCGTTCGAGCCGGGGCAGTTCAACATGCTCTACGTGTTCGGCGTGGGCGAAATTCCGATCTCGATCAGCGGCGACCCGGCGCACCCGGAGCGGCTGATCCACACGGTACGCGCCGTCGGCGCGGTCACCAATGCCATGAATACACTTGAAGCCGGCGATGTGGTCGGCGTGCGCGGTCCTTACGGGACAGCGTGGCCCGTGAAGGCGGCGAAAGGGCACGATGTCGTATTCGTCGCCGGTGGCATTGGGCTGGCGCCGCTGCGTCCGGCGCTGTATCACGTCCTCGCCCGGCGCGAGGAGTATGGCAAGATCGTGCTGCTCTACGGTACGCGCAGCCCGGAAGACATCCTCTACCGCCACGAACTGGAACGGCTGCGTTCGCGCTTCGACCTCGAAATCCACGTAACGGTCGACTACGCCGGGACGCGCTGGCAGGGCGGTAATGTTGGCGTGGTGACGAAGCTGATCCCAAAAGCGCCGTTCGACCCAACCCAGGCGCTGGCGATGGTCTGCGGTCCCGAAGTCATGATGCGCTTCACGGCGGCGGAACTGGAAAAGCGGGGCGTGAGCACCGATAAGATTTACGTTTCGATGGAGCGCAACATGAAGTGCGCCGTCGGTTTCTGCGGTCACTGTCAGTTCGGCTCGCTGTTCATTTGTCAGGACGGACCGGTTTTCCCGTATGAACAGGTTCGCCCCTGGATCAACCGGTGGGAGGTGTAGGATGGCGCAGGATAACAAGCCGAAACTGGGCGTCTGGAAATTCGCCTCGTGCGACGGCTGCCAGCTTAGCATCCTCGACTGCGAGGACGAACTGCTGGCGATTGCCGACGCGGTGAAAATCGCCTACTTCCCCGAAGCGACCCGCACGCAGATACGCGGACCGTACGACGTATCGCTGGTCGAAGGCTCGATCACCACCGCTCACGATGCCGAACGCATCAAGCGAATCCGCAAGCAGTCGAAATATCTCGTCACCATCGGCGCGTGCGCGACGGCGGGCGGCATTCAGGCGCTTCGCAATTTTGGCGATGTCGACGATCTGGTCGCGGCCGTCTACGCGACGCCCGCCTACATCAAGACGCTGAGCAAATCGACGCCGATTTCGGCGCACGTTTTTGTCGACTTTGAGCTGCGCGGCGGCCCGATCAACAAGTATCAACTTGTCGAAGTGATCACCTCGCTGCTGCGCGGCGGCAAGCCGAACACGCCGGCTTACAGCGTGTGCGTCGAATGCAAGCGGCGCGGCACGACGTGCGTGATGGTCGCGCATGGAACTCCATGCCTGGGACCCGTGACCCACGCCGGTTGCGGGGCGCTTTGCCCGGCTTACGACCGAGGCTGCTATGGCTGCTTCGGTCCCATGGAAACGCCGAATACCGGTTCGCTCAGCGCTGGCTGGGCGCGGCTCGGCGTTAGCGAATTGAACGTCATGCGGGCTTTCCGAGGGATCAACGCCTACGCCGAAGCCTTCCGCAAAGAAAGCGAAGCCCACGAACAGAAGGAGCCAACTCCATGAGCACCCAGACGATCAAGGTTGACGTGCTGGCGCGCGTCGAAGGGGAAGGCGGGCTGTTCATCAAGATTCGGGATGACAAGGTTCAGGACGTGAAGCTGTCGATCTTCGAGCCGCCGCGCATGTTCGAGGGGATTCTGCGCGGGCGCAGCTATGCCGAAGCGCCGGACATCACCGCGCGCATCTGCGGTATCTGCCCGATTGCCTACCAGATGAGTTCCGTCCACGCGATGGAGCGCGCCTTCGGCGTGACCGTCGGCGGACAGCTTCGGGAGCTTCGCCGCCTGATCTACTGCGGCGAATGGATCGAAAGCCATGTGCTGCACGTCTACATGCTGCACGCGCCGGACTTCCTCGGCTACCCGGACGCCATCACGCTGGCGAAGGACTACCCGGATGTCGTCAAGACGGCGCTGCGGCTCAAGAAAATCGGCAACCATCTGATGTCGGTCGTTGGCGGGCGCGAAATTCACCCGATCAACGTGCGCGTCGGCGGCTTCTACCGTGTGCCGACCAAGCGCGAACTGCAGGCGCTCGTGCCCGATCTGGAATGGGCGCGGGAAGCCGCCGTCGAGATGGTGCGCTTCACTGCCGGGCTGTCGTTCCCCGAACTCGAAAAGGACTACGAATTCGTCGCGCTGCGTCACCCGGACGAGTATCCGTTCAACGAAGGGCGGCTGGTCTCCAACAAGGGGCTGGACATCGACATCGAGGATTACAACGTTCATTTTGTCGAACAGCACGTCGCCCATTCGACGGCGCTCCATTCGGTCGTGCGCGAGCGCGGCGCGTATTTCGTCGGACCGATGGCGCGCTTCAACCTGGACTTCGACAAGCTGCCGGAATCGGTACAGGAACTGGCGCAGGAAATCGGCGTGCTGCCGCCTGTGGTCAACCCGTTCCAGAGCATCGTCGTTCGCAGTTTGGAAACATTGTACGCTGTCGAAGAAGCGCTGCGGATCATCGAGCAGTACGAAATGCCGGAACAGGCTTCTGTTGTGGTGACGCCGCGCGCGGCGGTCGGGCACGGCTGTTCGGAAGCGCCGCGCGGTATCCTGTACCATCGCTATTCGGTAGACGATGACGGCAATATCCTGACGGCGCAGATTGTCCCGCCCACGTCGCAGAACCAGAAGACGATTGAGGACGATCTGTGGCAGTTCGTTGAGAAGCAGTTCGATCTGCCGCAGGACGAGCTGGTCATCCGCTGCGAGCAGGCGGTTCGCAATTACGACCCGTGTATTTCGTGTTCAGTACATTTCCTGAAGCTCGATATTGACCGGGCATAGAGGGCGGGGAGCGGCGGCGATGCGCTGCATTGGCATCGGCAATCTTTACCGGCGCGACGACGGCGCGGGCTTGTACGTGGCGCAGCGGCTGCGTCTGGAAGCGCTGCCCAACCTGTCTGTCGCCGAACATGATGGCGAAGGCACGTCGCTCCTCGATGCGCTTTCCGGGGCGGACGATGTGATTCTGATCGATGCGCTGAATTCTGGCGCGCCCCCCGGTACAGTCGTCCGCTTCTGCGTCCAGGATACGCCGCTGCCGACCGGGCAGTTCGGGCGTTCGACCCATGCATTCGGCGTCGCCGAGGCGGTCGAGCTGGCGCGGTCGCTGGGGCAGTTGCCGCAGCGCTGCACGGTATACGGCATTGAAGGCGCTTGTTTCGAGTGGGGGATGGGTTTGACGCCCGCCGTCGAGAAAGCGGCGCGTCGTCTCGCCGACGAGATCGCGCGGCAACTGCGCGAAGAACAGGCGGCGTGGCTTTCCTCGCAGCTCCACTAAGCGATTCTCTGTGACACCAGGGGCACGCGATATATCGTGCCCCTATGTTTGTATTTGCTGGAAATGGGCGGCTGCCGCCTGACCGAGCGCGATTCCGCTGTCGCTGGGGGATACTTTTTCGTGTGTGAGGACTTCAAATCCGGCAGCGTTCAGCTTGTGGCACGCCGCCGCCAGCAGCAGGCGGTTCTGGAACACGCCGCCGCTCAGGGCGGTGGTGCTGATGCCGGTGCGTTCGCGCAGGACGACCGCGATTGAAGCCAGCACCTCGGCGACCGCCAGATGAAACCACGCCGAAAGCTGCGCCGTCGGTGTGCCCTTGCGCCAGTCTTCGATAATCGCACGAAACAGTGGGGCGGGGTCGATCTGGAGCGGTTCGCCCGACGGTTCGATGCCGAACGTATACGGTGTCTCGGTTTCCGGCACGGCGCACTGCTGTAACTCAATTGCCGCCTGCGCCTCGTAATCGACCACCTGCCGCACGCCGACCAGCGATGCCACCGCGTCGAACAGCCGCCCCATGCTGCTGGTCGAAACCGTGTTGATACTCCGCTCGATCTGCCTAATCAGGATGCCGCGCTCGGTCTCGGAACATGCTTGCACCGGCGGCAGATCGTCATCCCAGGCGATGCCCGCCGCCCACAGATGCGCCAGCGCCAGCCGGTATGGCTTGCGGATCGCCGCGTCGCCGCCCGGCAGCGGCGCGTATTTCAGGTGCGCGGCGCGTGTGAAACCGCCGTAACCTGCGACCAGCACCTCGCCGCCCCAGATCGCGCCGTCGGTGCCGTAGCCCGTCCCGTCCAGCGCCACGCCGATCACCTGCGCGTCGGGTTTCAGCCCATGCTCCGCCATGACGGCGGCAATGTGGGCGTGATGATGCTGCACCTTGACCAGCGGGAGTCCACGCGCCTGCGCGTAGCCTGCCGCCCAGCGCGTCGAGCGGTAGCCGGGGTGCAGGTCGCAGGCGACCAGTTCCGGCGTGATGTCGGTCTGAGCCTGCAAGTCGGCGAGCGCCGTTTCGAAGCGCGTCAGCGCCTCGATGGTGTCCATGTCGCCGTTGAGGTCGCTCATCCAGGCGGAATGGTCGCGGGCGAGGCAGAAGGCGTTCTTCAGTTCGCCGCCGACCGCCAGCAGCGGGCGCACGGCGAACGGCAGTTGCAGTGTCGTCATGGCGTTAGCAGATGCGCGGAAGCTGCTCGCCGACCTGCATGTCGACGATCCGCGTCGCGCCGAGCGCCGTCTTCGCTGCCAGCAGACCAGGATGTTCTTCGACTATGCGCCCGATGATCGCGGCGTCGTGACCGAGCGGATGCGCCCGCATCGCGTCCAGCACCGCTTCCACCCGCGACGGCGGCACAATGGCGAGCAGCTTGCCCTCGTTGGCGACGTACAGCGGGTCCATGCCCAGCATCTCGCAGGCGGACTGCACAGCGGGCTTGACTGGAAGACGGTTTTCCTCGATGACGATGCCGACGCCCGCCGATCCTGCGATCTCGTTGAGCGACGACGCCACGCCGCCGCGCGTCGGGTCGCGCAGGACGTGGATGTCCGGCGTCACCGCCAGCATCGCGGCGACCAGATCGCCCAGCGGCGCGCAGTCCGACTCGATGGTCGTGTCGAATGCCAGTCCTTCACGAGCGCTCATCACCGCCATGCCGTGATCGCCAATTGTGCCGCTGACCAGCACCACGTCGCCCGGCTTCGCCTGATCCGGCGCGATATGCACGCCTTCGGGAATGAAGCCGAGGCCGCTGGTGTTGATGAACACGCCATCGCCGTGCCCTTTCTCGACCACTTTAGTGTCGCCGGTGACGACGCGCACCCCCGCGCGCCGCGCCGCCGCGCCCATGCGCTCGGCGATCTGCGCCAGCAGGTTAATGGGCATCCCTTCTTCGACGATAAAACCAGCGCTGAGGAACAGCGGTTTGGCTCCGCTCATCGCCAGGTCGTTGACCGTGCCGTTGATGGCGAGGTCGCCGATGCAGCCGCCAGGGAAGAATAACGGCTGCACTACGAACGAATCGGTGCTGAAGGCGATTCGCTCACCGTGCGCGTACAGCACGGCGGAATCGCCCAGCGCGCCGAGCACGTCGTTGTGGAAGGCGGGCAGGAAAATGTTCTGCACCAGCTCCGCCGAAAGCTTGCCGCCGCCGCCGTGCCCCAGAATCACGTTGGGATAGTCGCGCAGCGGGATCGGGCACGTCCAGCCGTCGAGATTTAGGGTTGTATCACTCATGGAGTTGCTTCCGGTGTCTCAAAACGTCGGTATTGATAGTAAGCGGCGCACGCGCCTTCGCTGCTGACCATCGTCGCGCCCAGCGGGCTGCGCGGTGTACACTGCCTGCCGAATGCCGGGCACTGGTGCGGCTTGATCTTGCCGGTCAGCACGTCGCCGCTGCGGCACAGGGGCGATTCTTCGGTCAGGATGTCGGTCACATCGAATTTCAGGGCGGCGTCGTAGTCGCGGTAGTCTTCGCGCAGCCGCCAGCCGCTCGCCGGGATGATGCCGATGCCGCGCCAACCCCGGTCGCTCACTTCGAAAACCTGCTCCAGAAGCTGCTGCGCCGGGAGATTGCCGTCGCGGGTGACGGCGCGCTCGTAAGCGTTGTCAACCTCGGCGCGACCGGACTCAAGCTGTTCGACTACGCGCCGGATGCCTTCCAGCACGTCGAGCGGCTCGAAGCCGGTGACCACAATCGGCACGTGGTATTTTTCGGCGATTGCCGGGTACTGCCAGTAACCCATCACACTGCACACGTGCCCCGCTGCCAGAAACGCCTGCACCCGGTTGGTCGGTGACTGCAAAATGGCTTCGAGCGCCGGCGGAACCAGTACGTGCGAAACGAGCATCGAGAAATTGCGCAAGCCCTGACGCTTCGCCTGCACGACCGCCATCGCGTTTGCCGGGGCGGTCGTCTCGAAGCCGATGCCGAAGAACACTACCTCTCTGTCGGGATTGGCGGCGGCGACCTTCAGCGCGTCGAGCGGCGAATAGACGATGCGCACGTCGCCGCCCGCGCTCTTGACCCGGAACAGGTCGCCGTGACTGCCGGGCACGCGCAGCATATCCCCGAATGAGCAGAAAATCACGTTCGGGCGTGAGGCGATTGCCAGCGCCTTGTCGATCACTTCGAGCGGCGTCACGCACACCGGGCAGCCGGGACCGTGAATCAGTTCGACGGTATCGGGCAACAGTTGATCGATGCCGTTGCGGATGATGCTGTGTGTCTGCCCGCCGCACACTTCCATAATGCTCCAGCGGCGCGTCGCCCGCGCGCGAATGTCGTCCAGAAGGGCTTGTGCCAGCGCCGGGTTGCGGAATTCGTCGAGATACTTCATGGCGACGAGTCCTGCTCGCCTGCGCCGAATTCTTCGCCGAGCACGCCCATCTGCTCGAACAGCGCCAGCGATTCCTGCGCCGATTCTTCGTCCAGTTGGGTGATGGCGAATCCGACGTGGACGATGGTGTATTCGCCGACCTGAATTTCCGGCACGTAGGCGAGGCACACTTCCTTGACGACACCGCCGAAATCGACGGTTCCCATCAGGATGCCGTCCGTCTCGTAGATGGTGGCTACCCGCCCCGGAATACCAAGACACATCAGCGCACCTCCTCGCGCATCGCCTGAACATACGCGGCGCGAAGCTCGGCAAGATAGTCCAGCCACACCGCTATGCCGTCGCCGGTTTTTGCCGAAACTTCCAGCACCGGCAGCCCCGGATGCACATGTTCGATGGCATTGAGCGCTGCCGTCCGGTTGAAGTCGACGGCTTCCGCGAGGTCGATCTTGGTAATCACGGCGACATCCGACGAGAAGAACATCGGCGGGTACTTGAGCGGCTTGTCTTCGCCCTCGGTGGTCGAGAGCAGCACGACCCGCATCGCTTCGCCGAGATCGTAGCTCGACGGGCAGATCAGGTTGCCGACGTTTTCGATGAACAGGTAATCGAGGGCGCTCAAGTCCCAGTCGGCGAGGAAGCGCTCGATCTCGTCAGCTTCCAGATGGCAGTTGCCCGCCGTCTCGATCTGCTTGACCGGTGCGCCGGTCTGCGCCAGCCGCCGGGCGTCATTGTCGGTGGCGATATCGCCGACCAGCGCCGCGACGCGCGCGCCGCGCTCGATCAGGCTGCGCATCGTCTGCTGCAGGAACGTGGTCTTGCCCGCGCCGGGGCTGGATACCAGATTGGCGACGAACACGCGGTTGTGCTGAAAGCGGTCGCGCAGGCTGGCGGCGATCTCATCATTCTTGCTCAGCACGCCCTGACGAATCTCAATGAGTCTCGGCTTCATCTTGCATAATCTCCAGTGAGACAAGCTCCAGTTCCGTGCCCTGACGCACGTCGGAACTGAACGTCCCGCATATCGGACATTGAAACGACTGAATCGACGGCAGCTCGCGGTCCCGCTGGCATTCCGGGCAGTGGATGACCAGCGGCACGTCTTCGATTTCCAGCCGCGAGCCTGCCAGCAGCGTGCCTTCGGTCGCCGTGTCGTAAGCGAACAGCAGCGAGTCCCGGACGACGCCCGCCAGCATACCCAGCCGCAGATGGACGGCTTCCACATGTGGGGCATCTGCCTGGCGCGCGGCGGCTTCGGCGATTTCGACCAGTTGGAGCGCTATCGACAATTCGTGCATGACGCTGCGAACGACCCTCGTTTTTCAGATCGTAGCATAGCTGGCGCGGCGTCCCACGTGCCAAATGATAGAGAGATCAGATTACAGATGTTGTCTTAGGGGAAAGTTGGGGAGAATTAGGGCAAACTGAAAACCTGCTCCATTGCGAACCGAGTAGGGGCGGGTTAGCTTGCGCAGCAAGCCCAGACCCGCCCCTACAGACAACCCAGCCCAGCGGTTCGGCTCATTGACCACAGGGTGCGCGGGGTGAGGTCAGGGCGGAAATCCGCGCTTAGCTGCGTACCCGCGAAAGGTCGTCGTCAACCGCTTCGTGCGCCATGTCGTCGCGCACGGCTTTGTTCATCGGAATGCCATGACGGTACGCCGCCGCCGCGATGGCGTGCGTGCTGACCGGGAGCGTCAGCACGGCGAAGATCGCCAGCGCCAGCAGCTTGAGCGCTGCCGACGGCATCAGGATAGCCGTGCCGATCAACAGCCCGCACAGCCCGACGGTGGCGACTTTGCCGGACGCGTGCAGCCGGCAGTACAGGTCGGGCATTCGTATCATGCCGACGACGCCCAGCACGCTGAAACCCACGCCGACCCACAGTACGACCAGTCCCAGGATTTCCAATACCATCAGAACACCTTTCCTTCCGATATATAACGGGCAAGGGCAATCGTGCCGATGAACGCGAACGCCGCCAACGCGATTGCCACGTCGATGTACATCGACGTTTCGCGCAGCAGCGCCAGCACAATGATGATCCCGATCAACAGCGTGGTAATGGCATCGACGGCTTGCAGGCGGTCAGCCGCGCTGGGTCCAATCCACACCCGGTAGGCGCACGGCAGGATCAGAATCATCAGCACAATCAACGCCGCCTGCATACTAAGCTGAATCAAATCCGACATGCGTTAATCCCTCCCGGCAATCCGGTTGAGCAGCTTCAGGCGTCGCGCCTGCGCTGCCGCCGAGTTCTGGGCGGACGCTTCGACATCGAGGCAGTGGACGTACATGGCTTGGCTGCCATCAAAGTCGACGACCAGTTCGCCGGGGGTGATGGTGATGCCATGGGCGCTGAAAGCGGCGGTGAAGTCGCTTTCGTACTGATCCTGCGTGTAAACCTTGAGGATGCCCGGCTTGAGCGGCATATGGGGGTTCATCACTACCCGCGCCACGTCCACGCTCGACTTCCAGATGTCGCGGGCGAGGGTGATCGTGTAGATGGTCACCGCCACAATCTGATCGGGCAGGCGGCGCGGGTCGATCTTCGTCTGGTTCACCTTCAGCATAAGCAGAATGGCGCTGGCGAAGATGAACCCCACCAGAAAGCTATCCGGGGTGATGCTCGACGTGAAGATCATCCAGACGACTGCCATTGGAACGGCGAGTACCGCTGTCACCAACATCGCTAACCTCCTAACACGCCACGTATGTAGAGTTCTGGATCGCTCAAACGATTGACTGCGATGGTTGCCGCTTCGACCAGCGGCGATGCATACAGACCGAACAACACGCACAGGCTGATCAGCAGCGCCGGAGCCAGCAGGCTGTCGCCGACCGGCTTGAGCGTCAGGTGTTCGTCCGGCGTGCGCTGGAAGATGTGCTGCCACGTGCGCATGGTATACAGCAGGGTGATCAGCCCTGCGCCGATTGCCAGCCCCAAAATCAGCCAGCCCTGCGCTTCGATGCCGCCCTGCACAATGCTCAGCTTGCTGATGAAGCCGTTGAACGGTGGGATGCCCGTCAGCGCCAGCCCGCCGATCAGATACAGCAGGCTCAGCCCGCCCAGCGTTCTGCCCCCACCGCCGATTTCGCTCAGCTTGGCGCTCTTGTTCGGCATCCGGCTGGCGACCGCGCCGGTGATCATCAGCAGGGAAGATTTGATGAACGAGTGATTGAAGGCGTAGACGATTGCGCCGACCAGCGCCAGCGGCGTGCCCCAGCCGATGCCAAGCAGGATGAAGCCGATCTGCCCGAAGGTGGAGTAGGCGAGCATCCGCTTGGCGTCGTAAGTGCGCAGCGCTGCCAGCCCGCCGAAGAAGATGCCGATGATGCCGAGGATCAGCAGCAGCGTGCGTACCAGCGGCGCTTCGGCGATGAACAGCAGCATCGTCAGCCGGAACAGCCCGTATACGCCGACCTTGACGACCACCGACGACAGCACCGCGTGAACGGGCGTCGGCGCGGCGGTGTGGAAGTCCGGCTGCCAGAAGTGGAACGGGAAAACCGCGCTCTTGAGCAGGAAGGCGCACATCAGCACGACGGCGGCGACCTGCGCCAGCAGCGGGCGCTGACCGCCTTCGAGCAGGCGGGCGATATCCGCCAGCGTCAGTGTGCCGAATGTCGCGTAGATCGCGCAGATGCCGAGCAGCAGGAACAGCGAACCCATCGCGCTGATCAGCAGATACTTGATCGCCGCTTCGACGCCCAGTCGGTTATCCGAAATAGCGACCAGCACCACCGAGGACATGATCATCAGTTCCTGGAAGACGAACAGCGTGAAGATGTCGCCGGTGTAGAACGCGCCGTTGAGACCCGCCGCCATGCACAGGAACAGCGGCATGAAAGCCGGGTACGACACGCATTTGTCGTGGCAGCCGAGGATGTAGATCGCGCCGCAGGCGACGACCGTCGTCGCCATCAGCTCGAACAGCGCCGAGAGCATGTCCGGGGCGAGCACGATGCCGTAGGGCGGGGCATACCCGCCAATACGGTAGACCTGTATCCCATCGCTCCAGTTGAGCAGCAGGATCACCAGACTGGCGACCCAGGCGATGCCCGTCGCGGCAATGCCGATGGAGTGCTGTACGCGCAGGTAGCGTGCGGTCAGCACGCACAGGGCAGCGCCAGTGAGCGGAGCGAATATCGGGACGAGGACGAGCGGGTTGTTCGGCATCATCAACCCTTCAACCGATCCAGATGATCGAGGTCAGCGGTTTTGTAGCGCCGCGCCGAAGTCGAAATCAGACCGAGCAGGATGGCGTACGAGCCGAAGCTGATGACGATTGCCGTCAGGATCAACGCCTGCACCAGCGGGTCGCTGGTGGTCGTGTGGTTGTCGACATTCTGGGTATAGGCGGGCGCGACGCCGTTAAAAGCGCCGACGGCGAAGAAGAACAGGTTGATCGCCGTGAACAGGATGTAAAAGCCCAGCGCCGATTTCACCATGTCGCGGCGCAGAAGCTGAAATATCCCCAGCGCGAACATGATGCCCGTCGCCAGCGCGAAGATGACGTTCATAACGGCTCGATCTCTCTCGGATACGCTATTGCTTCCATAATCGTCGCCACGCTCCCCAGCACCGTCAGGAAAATACCGGTCTCGTAGATCAGCGTGGTCGACAGGTGCAGTTGAGCGGGCAGAGGGATGTCAAATGTGATATGGCTGAGGAACGGCTGACCGAACAATACCGGCAGCGCCGCGTTGCCGATCACCAGCGCCAGTCCAATGCCGATCAGCACCCGCGCGTGCAGCCAGTTCAACTGCTTGTGCGCGTCGTGGTAGCCGAACACGATGTACCACAGCGCCACGCCTAACCCGCTGATCACGCCCGCCGTGAAGCCGTCGCCCGGGCCATCGCCGCCGTAAAGCAACTGCGCCAGCGCGATCAGGAAGGCGAAAGGCAGCACGATCAGCGCAATCGTGCGGGTAAGTGGTGTCGAAAACTGCGATGCGAACAACGGCGATTCTTCATCCGCTTTATCTCCCGGCGCGTGTATCTTGATGGCTTCGATTTCCTGCGTGCGCCGCAGCACGGCGATCACACGGGAGACGCGCTGGGGCCACGGTGCGCTGCTGGCAGGCTTGGCGATCAGCGTCAGCACGCCGAGCGCCGATACGCTGAACACGGTGATCTCGATGATCGTGTCCATGCCCCGGAAGTCGGTGACGATTGCGCCGACCACGTCCGAGAAGCCCATCAATTGCTGGGCATTTTCGAGATGCCAAGTGGCAATCGTTTCCGGCTTGGGGCGGCTGGTGAGTGCAGCCAGCGCGAACAGCCCGACGCCGATGCCAATCAATAAGGAAATCCCGATATCGCGCAGCAGCCCGGCGCGGGACTGATGCCAGACGACATCCATCGCTCGCTCGCGTGCTTCAGCATGGATGCGCGCCAGCATGACGATCAGCAGCACGGTGCCGATGGTTTCGACCATGAACTGCACCAGCGCCACGTCCGGCGCGGGTTCGATCAGGAACAGCCCGCCGATGCAGTAGCCGGAGACGCCGAGCGAGAGTGCCGCTAACAGGTGATTGCGGAACACGATGCTCGCCAGCATCATCGTCAGCGCCAGCACGACCAGCACCGAGCGCAGGAAGTCGGTGCTGCCGTTGAACGTGATGTCCAGCGGATAACCCGTAACGTGTGCCAGCCCCGCCGTCGCCTGCAAAGCAATGACGCTGCCCAGGATGACGACCAGGTAATAGCGCAGCTTGCCGCCCTGTGTGAGCAGCAGCAGGTCACCGACGCGCTCGACGGCATGGACGATGCCCTGATAAATACGCTCGCCGCTGGGAGGCTGGAAGGGGATACTCCAGCCGCGCCACCACTGCCGGGTGGCAAAGACCGCCGCCCCGCTGCCGATGGCGACCAGACTCAGCATGAACGGTGTGTTCAGTCCGTGAAACAGCGCCAGATGCAGGTCGCCGGGGATCATCATGCCGACCAGCGGGACGATCAGCGCCTGCAAGCCCAAGCCGCCGAGCAGTGAGCCACCCGCCAGCACCGCCGGACCGACCAGCAGCCCATGTGGCGCTTCGTGCAGATGATGCGTATGTGCCGGTTTCCCGGCGAAAACGTCCCACACGAGGATCGCCGCCAGCGCGACTGTCAGCGTGGCAGTGACGACGATCACCGTCACGGCGCTGATATTGCCGAGCATGGCGTCGAGCAGCGACTCCTTCGCCACGAAGCCGAGCAGCGGCGGCAGCCCCGCCATTGACAGCGCGGCGAGCACGGCGACCGCTGTCCAGCCAGGCATCGAGCGTGCCAGCCCGCCCAGCTTGTCCAGTTGGCGCGTCCCGGTGGAGTGATCGATTGCGCCGACCACCAGAAACAGCGCAGCTTTGTACAGGCTGTGCGCCAGGATACCGATTAGCGCTGCTTTCAGTCCTTCGCCGTGCGGCAGGCTGATCAGCGCGACGAGTATTCCAAGCTGGCTGATGGTCGAGTAGGCAAGCGCCGCTTTCAGGTCGCGCTGGCGCAGCGCGAACGCCGCGCCTATCAGCATGGTGATCAGTCCCACGCCGAGCAGGACATTCTGCCAGAGGGCGGTATCGCCCAGCACCGGGTAAAGCCGGAGCAGCAGGTAGATGCCCGCCTTGACCATCGTCGCGGAATGCAGGTAAGCGCTGGCGGGGGTCGGGGCGTTCATCGCGCCGGGCAGCCAGAAATGGAACGGGAACTGCGCGCTCTTGGAGAAGCAGCCGATCACGATCAGGATCGTGAACGCGCTGTACCAGGGGCTTTCGTGCAGGGTGGCGCTGGTCAGAACCTGGGTGAGTTCCATCGAGCCGGCGGCTGTTCCCAGCAGCATCAGCCCGATGAGCAGCGCTAACCCGCCGCCACCGGTCACGATCAGCGCTTGCAGCGCCCCGCGCCGGGCATCGGCGCTCTCGCGCTTGAAGCCGATCAGCAGGAACGAGACCACGCTGGTCAGTTCCCAGCCGATGAACAGGCTGATCAGATTGCCCGACAGCACCATGAACAGCATGGCGCTCATGAAGGCGAGCAACTGCTTGTAGAACCGGTTGAGGTCTGCTGCTTCGTCGAAGTAGTATCCGGCATAGATCACGATCATCGCGCCAATGCCGACGACGACGAGGCTGAACAGGAGCGAGAGACCGTCCAGGTAAAGCGACAGGCTTAGCCCCAACTGTGGAACCCAGGGAATGGTGACCACGATCGGTCCGGTGTCGCTGACGACCGGCACAAACGAGAGCAGCCATACGAACAACCCGCCGACAATCGCGCCGATGATCCAAGTCTGGGGTGCTTTGGGGAACGTTCTGCGGACAGCCGACATCAGCAGAGCGAGAAATGCGGGTGTTGCGCTAATGACGGCTAAGCCCATTGATGCGGACTCCGACAAATTCACCTCACTACAGTACATGCCGCAGCGGGAGACTCGCGCCTCCCGCTGCACTAGAAGCCAGCGGAACGAGAATTCCGGTCAATCGCCTGCTGCCCGGGCAGGACTTGCGCTGCTGGCGACGGTAACCGCTTCCATGCCGGGCAGCGGCAGAATATCGGGCCATATCGTCTGACCATGCTCGACGTTGTCGATGAAGTTGCCGTCTTCGTCCGCCGCTTTGTTGACGCGCAGACGCCCGATCGCCTTCAGCGCGCCGAACATGACGAAGGAGGTCACGCCGCACCAGACAATCGTGCTGAGCGAGCCGATGATCTGTGTGACCAGGATGTCGGCTCCACCGCCGCTGACCAGCAAACCGCCGAAGCCAGCGTGAATGTTGCCCGCGAACGGCGTCAGCGTTGGCTCTGCGAACAGACCGATAGCGATAATGCCCCATACACCGCACGCCAGGTGAACCGACGACGCACCCACAGCATCGTCGACCTTGATCTTCTCAAGCAGGTCGCCCCACAGCAGCAGGATAATGCCCGCCACCAAGCCGATAATGCACGCCGATACCGGGCTGACGAAGGCGCAGCCGCCCGTGACGGCAACCAAACCCGCCAGTGAGCCGTTGAGCGTCGCGCCCAAATCCCATTGGCCTGTGCGGACATACTGGAAGAACATCGCCGAGAGACAGCCAACGCCGCCGCCGAGCGTCGTGTTCAGCACGACGATTCCAATCGTGCCGTCGACGCCCACCGCGCCGAGGGTCGAGCCGGGGTTGAAGCCGTACCAGCCCATCCACAGGATCAGCGTGCCGATCAGGGCAAGACCATAGTTATGCGGGGGAATGGCTTTGCCCCATTCCTTGCCCTTGCGTGGTCCG
>JADLHH010000275.1 GCA_020848855.1 Anaerolineae bacterium
TGTATCGAGCCGCACGGACACCAGCTTGTGTACAACGTGGGCACACTGCTGCGGCTGCGCGAAGCGGTCGGCGCGATGGTCGGCGTGAATTTCGACCCCAGTCACATGATGTGGATGGGCGGCGACCCGCTCGCCGCGATTCGCCCGCTGGCGGGAGCGATCTACCACGTACACGCGAAAGACACACGCATCGACCCGACAAACAGCGCGCTGACCACCCGTTTGGAAACGAAAACCAACGACCGAGCCAGCGAACGCGCCTGGAATTATGTCACGCTGGGGTACGGACACAGCGAGTCGTGGTGGCGGGACTTCGTGCTGCTGCTGCGGCAGGTGGGTTACAACGATGTGCTGAGCATCGAACACGAGGATGTCAGCATGTCGCCGCTCGAAGGGGTAAGGAAAACGGTCACATTCCTGCAAGGCATCATCGAGCAGGATTGAACGACGTTCAGCAGAACCTTATGCCCATACATGACATGCCAGGTTGTTGCAGCGGCACTTAACATGGGATAAAGTTTCAGTGTTCATGAAGATGAGATCACGGGTGTGGGGAGAAGCGAACCAAACCGAAGTCGCGGCAATTCATAGAGATACCTTAAGTGATGCTTCAAACTGCGATAACAATGCAGCCGCAAAATATTGGGTGGTTTAGGGTCAATTCCCTGTGGATAAGGACAAAAATGATGAGCAGCAAACGTTTGTTCCTTTTAGTCACTGTAATGGCAGTTGCACTGATGGGTATGGCGAGCTATGCCACCGCCCAAAGCCCGGTCGAAGTCGCCTTCTGGCACGCGATGACGGGCAACAACGGTACGGTCGTCACCGAACTGGTTGCCGCCTTTAACGAATCGCACGCCGACATTCACATCAGCGAGCAGGCAAAAGGCAATTATGACGAGACGCTCAACGCCGTGATTCAGGCGTCCGGGCAGGGCGAAGGTCCAAACGTTGCCCAGATTTTCGACCTCGGCACCCCGCTGGCAATTGACTCCGGCTTCTTCGCGCCGGTGGAATCGATCCTTTCGGCGGAACAACTGCAGCACGTCAAGGACGATGTGCTCCCGCCGCTGATCAGCTACTTCACGGTTGGCGGTCAACTGTGGTCGCTTCCGTGGAACAACTCGACCCCGCTGCTGTACTACAACAAGGATATGTTCGCGGCGGCTGGTCTCGATCCCGAAACGCCGCCCGCCACCTGGCAGGAAGTCGAAGCTGCCTGCGAAGCGATCGTAGCTGCCAGCGCTGCCCCGTACTGCTTCAGCCCGAAGATTTACGGCTGGTACTTCGAGCAGTGGATGGCGCTTCAGGGGCAGGAACTGGTCAACAACGGCAATGGTCGTGACGAGCGCGCCACCGAATCGAACCTGACCAGTGATGCCGCGCACGCGATCATGCAGTTCTGGAAAGACGTAAACGACAAGGGCTACTGGGTGTACACCGGCAAGCTGAACGACACCCAGGGCGCGAACCAGATTTTCATCGCCGGGCAGTCCGCCATTCACCTGGAAAGCACCGGCTCGCTGGGCACGTTCACCACCGGCGCGGAGACCACCGGCTTCCAGCTTGGAACCGGCTTCTTCCCCACCAACGGTGAGGTCGAGCGGCAGGGTGTCATCATCGGCGGCGCGAGCCTGTGGGTGGGTTCGAGCAACAGCGACGAAGTCAACGCGGCGGTCGCCACCTTCCTGACCTGGCTGCATGAGCCGGAGCAGATGGCGATGTGGCACCAGCGCACCGGATACATGCCGATCACGCTGAGTTCGCAGCAGCTTCTGACCGATCAGGGTTACTACGACGCGAACCCGAACGCCCACACGGCAATCGACCAGTTGGCGGCGGTGAACGTCACCACGGCGACGGCAGGCGCGATCACGGGTCCGTTCCCGCAGATTCGTACCCTGACCGAGCAGGCGATCCAGAGCGTTGTGAGCGGCGGCGACATCGACGAAGTGCTGACCGACCTGAAGGCGCAAGCGGACGCGGCAATCGCCGATTACAACGGTCGTCTTTCGTAAGCAGCTTCGGCGATGCAGTCGTAGCAGTTTCAAGCGGTCGTAGTTCAACGAGGTCGGGTCGATGAGTCCCGCCCCTTTTGTATCTGATCGAAACAGCGGCTGCATCCCACTACGAGCTATTCATCCGTCCACGACATTGGCGCGCTGCGATGCAGCCGCACACGAGGAAAGCACACAATGCAGGCGGTATTTCGAAATCGTTGGCTGCCCTACCTGCTCCTGCTGCCAACCCTGATCATTCTGGTTATCTTTCTGTATTATCCGATCGTCAATACGTTCGAACTCAGCTTTTTCAAAGCCGCGCCCAACGGCATCGACCTGACCTTCATCGGGCTGGAAAACTACCAGCGGATTCTCGACCCGCAGCTTCAGTTCACCGAGAACGGCACGCTGGTCGTCAAGAACTCCTATTTTCTGGTGCTGGGGCGTTCGGTGCTGTTTTCCGGCGCAATTGTGATCGGCGGGCTGTCGGCGTCGATGGGCGTCGCCATGCTGGCGAACCAGAAAATTCGCGGGATTCGCATTTACCGCACGCTGCTCATCTGGCCCTACGCCATCTCGCCAGCGATCATCGGCGTGATCTTCCTGTTCATGTTCAATCCGATCGTGGGCGTCATCAACTACGTGTGGAATGCGGTTTTCCACACCCGCCCGCTGTGGCTGGGCGACCCGATTCTGACACCGCTGCTGATCGTCATCGCGTCGATCTGGAAAAATCTCGGCTACAACGTCATCTTCTACCTTGCCGGGCTGCAGAACATCAACACCGAACTGCTGGAAGCGGCGTCGATTGACGGCGCGAACGCCTGGGTGCGCTTCCGCCGGATCATCTTTCAGCTGCTGTCGCCGTTCACGTTCTTCCTGTTGATCACCAACCTGACCTATTCGTTCTTCGACCTGTTCGGCACGATTGACATCCTCGCCGGTCCTGGTCCCGCCAATTCGACGACGGTGCTGAGCTACAATTTGTACCGCGACCTGCAGATCAACCACAGCACGGGCATGGCAGCCACGCAGTCGGTCATGCTGTTCGTGCTGGTCGCCGGGCTGACCATCCTGCAATTCCGCACCACCGAACGGAGGGTGACGTACAATGCGTAGCCTGACAGCCGACCGAGTCGCCACTCGGACAAAGACTACAGCCCGACGCCGCCCCAAGATTCTCGTCCACCTGACGCTGACGCTGCTGTGCTTCATCATCGGCTTCCCGATGGTCTTCTCGATCATCAAGTCGACGCAGAATCTCGGTCAGATCATGGCGTTCCCGCCGAATCTGATGTTCGGCGACAAGCTGGTCGAGAATTTCACAACCGCGTGGACGACGGGCAATCTCGTCCGGCTGATGGGCAATACGATTCTGGTGGCGATCTGCGTCACCCTCGGCAAGACGATCACGTCGCTGCTGGCGGGGACGGCATTCGTCTATTTCCGGTTCCCGCTGCGCGGCTTCCTGTTCATCTTCGTCGTGCTGACGCTGATGATGCCGACCGACATCCTGATCGTGGCGCTTTACCGGCTGATGGGCGACCTGAAGTGGACGAACCAGTTTCAGGCGCTGGTCGCCCCGTTTCTCGCCAGCGCGACCGGCACGCTGCTGTTTCGGCAGCACTTCTCGAATATCCCCGGCGAGCTGGCTGACGCTGCTCAGATCGACGGCGCAAGCCCGCTGCGCTATCTGTGGAGCGTCCTGATCCCGCTGTCGTGGAACGTGATTGGCGCGCTGGGGATGATCCAGTTCATCGGCGTGTGGAATCAATACCTGTGGCCGCTGCTGATCATCAACGACAACCAGCGGCAACTGGTACAGGTGGCGCTGAAGGGCATCACCGTCAACGCGCTCGATCAAGGCAACTGGGGCGTGGCGCTGGCGGCAGCCGTGATCGCGTCGATCCCGCCGCTGGTCGTGTTCCTGGTGCTGCAGGAAAGCTTCCTGCGCGGATTTGCGCTGACACGCGACAAATAAGCCAGAGGCGAATAGAGTCGGTGTGAGCTGAGGGTTTTTGATGGGATGCGCAGGCGCGTTCGCCTGCTGCTGGATTTGTAACTGGTGACCCCGGCAGGATTCGAACCTGCGACCAGGTGCTTAAAAGGCACTTGCGCTGCCACTGCGCTACGGGGCCACTCTGACCATCATTCTAGCTAAGTTGACCGATATTTCAACCCCGACTCGGCGCGCGCCGATCAGATCATCCACCAGCGACCAGTCTCGCTCCAGTCGCGGTTTCGCCGCATCCACCCAGATTCGGCGGACAGCGATTCCATCTGCCGTCAATGGAATTTCCAGCGCGACAGCCCGTTGGCTTGACGCCAGTTTGACTCCGCTTTCGGCTATAATCGAATGGGACGGATTCACAAGGAGCGCAGGCGCACATGCCGCAGGTCGAGCAGATAATCGAGATTAACGCGCCGCCCGCCGCCGTTTTCGCCGTGATCGCCGACCAGCCGGAGCGAATGCCGGAATGGTGGGCGTTGTTCGAGCAGCAGGAACGGGTGACGCCGCCGCCGACGGCGGTCGGCACGGTCTCGCGCTACGTCTTCAATCTGATGGGGATTCGCATCAAGGGCGAGCATCAGGTGCTGCAAATCGAAGATGCGCGCCATCTGGTGATCAAGACCGTCAGCGGCATCGACGGCATGTTCGACTTCAGCCTTGCCGATACCGCTGACGGTGGCACGCGGCTGACGGTGCGCGCGGCATACGCACTGCCCGGCTCGGTGCTGGGGCAGCGCATCAACCGGCTGACGATCGAGCAGAAAAACGAGCGGGATTTGCACGAAGGACTGCTCAATTTGAAGGCGCTGCTGGAAAATGAAAAGCACCCCTGATCAGCAGCGGTCAGGGGCGTAGCGCAGCAATTTACACACCCATTGCCCGTTCAACCGCGCTGGGGAAGCGGCGTTCAAAGTCCAGAATCCCCACCCACTCCGGCTTGATGGCGACGCGCACCATCTTCGGTACCAGAGGCGTAACCTGTTGCAGCCAAGCGGCTGCCCCCTCTTCACCCATATAACGCTTACAGTAGGCGACATATTCGGGGATGATGCCCTCATGGGTGCTGAGACTCGCCGTGCCGCGAATCAACAGGACGTGATAGGGCATCTTGTTGTTGTCGATGGTCAGGGCAACCTTCGGGTTCTGGGCGAGCGCCTTCAGTTTCGGTGCGCCCAGTGGACAGCCAGCTACGATTTCCGAGCCGGTCCAGTGGAACCCAATCGGCACGACGCGCGGGCTGCCGTCTGTCCAGACGTAAGCGAGACGCATTGGGATCGGCGCTTGCAGCATCTCCTGAGCCACCGGGTCGTTCAACAGATCGACACTTCCCTGTTTTGTTGGCATTTTCACCTACCTCTAATATATTTACGCATTATGATATTGAATCGATAA
>JADLHH010000276.1 GCA_020848855.1 Anaerolineae bacterium
CGGACTGCGTCGGCTTTGGCATCAACACGCCCTACGGGTTGGTCGTCCACAGCGGCGACTACAAGCTCGACAACACGCCCATCGACGGCAGGAAGACTGACTACGCGAAGATCGCCGAGTTTTCGCGGCGCGGCGTGCTGCTGATGATGGGCGACAGCACCAACTCTGAACGCCCCGGCTGGACACAGTCGGAAAGCGTGGTCAACGAAGCCTTTGACGATATCTTCCGGCAGGCGAAGGCGCGCATCATCGTCGCCACGTTCGCCTCGCACATCTCACGCATCCAGCAGGTCGCTAACCTCGCCAAGCGCTACGGGCGCAAGCTGGCAATCGCCGGTCACAGCATGACCGAGAACGTCAAGACGGCGCGGCGCATCGGCATCCTCGACATCGACGACGACATGCTGATCGACCTGAACCGCATCAACGGCTTCCAGCCGCACCAGATCGTGATCATGGCGACTGGGTCGCAGGGTGAGCCGTCGGCGGTGCTGGGGCGGCTGGCAACCGGGCAGCATCGCAGCCTGGACGTGATGGAAGGCGACACGATCGTCGTTTCGGCGCACACCATCCCCGGCAACGAGGAAACCGTGAGCCGTACGATCAACAAGCTGTTCCAGCGTGGCGCGGAAGTGATCTATGACCCGCTCGCGCCGGTACATGTCTCCGGGCACGCCTGCCAGGAAGAGATGAAGCTGCTGATGAGCCTTGTCAACCCGAAGTACTTCATGCCGGTTCACGGCGAGCTTCGGATGCTGCGAGCGCACTCCAAACTGGCGATCCAGTCGGGTATCCCGGCGGAGAACATCTTTGTCGTGGAAAACGGGATGGTGATCGAAGCCGACAGGGGCGGCGTTCGCAAGGGCGAGCGTGTACCCGGCGGCTACGTCTTCGTGGACGGCAGCGGCGTCGGCGACGTGGGCAAGCAGGTCATTCACGACCGCGAAATTCTGGCGCGCGACGGCTTCATCATCGTGGTCGTCAATGTCGATGCCGAAACCGGCAAACTGATCGGCGAGCCGGAGATCATCTCGCGCGGGTTCATCTACCTGCGCGACGCCAGCCAACTGCTCGTCAACGTCAAGCAGAACGTGGCGGATGTGATGCTGGGGCTGCGGCAGAGCCGCAACGGCAAGCGCCGCGAACGCCTGCAGGATTCGCTGAGCAAGCTGCTCTACAACGAGACCAAGCGCCGCCCAATGGTGTTCAGCATCATCAACGAGCGTTAAGCGGCGAAACCCTGCTTAGCCAGCAAGCAATAAACAGTGAAGCGCAGTTCAACCGACTGCGCTTTTTCTTCGCCTGTCATAACTGACTGAACAGAAAAATCTCGTCATCCGATGCTTATTTTCGCCAGGGCATGAACACCCGGCGCAGGAAGCGCTGTAGAATGTTGCCGCGCGCATCCATCCAGGCGCGGTCGGCAACCTGTCCCTGCGGCGTCTTCTCGGTGGATGGTCGGCGTCCAGGGCCGTAGCGCTCGCGGATGTACATGCGCGTGATCGCCGTGACCGATGGCTCGGCGGCGGGCAGGTCGCGCACGATGATTTTGCGGCGCTCGTCGGGTGTCTGGTCGTGGCGCAGATGAATACCGACCAGCCCCAGATAGCGCTCCAGACGGGCATAAGCGCGGGCAATCGGGCTGAGTCCCTTCATGCCGCGCCACTCCCACCACCAGTAAATGAAGGTGAGCAGCCCCAGCACTGCCAGAATCACGAACAGCGCCAGCAGCGCGATCCCCAGCGCCGAGACGAGGAAGCTGGACGCATCGCGCGACTGCGGACGCAGCGGCGGCGGCTCGGTCGGGACGATCATGGGCGAGGCGGTCATGGATGGCGTGACGGTCGCCGTCAGGGTGGGCGTGCCCTGCGTCGGCTCCAGCGATGGCACATTCTCAATCGCCGTTTCGGGCGTGTTGGTCGGAATGGGCGTTGGCGTGAACGTCGGCGTCGGCGTATCGGTCGGCGGCAGCTCGGTCGGCTGCGGCGGCGGCACGAGCGGATCGTCGCCCCGGTTCAACGGCGACTGGGCAGCCGTCGGCTCAAAATCGATCCAGCCATAGCCAGGGAAATAGACTTCGACCCAGGTGTGCGCGTCGCGTTCCTCGACGACAAACGCCTGCTCGCTGGTATTCCACGTACCCTGCGCGAATCCAGCAGCCATGCGCGCCGGGATGCCAATCGTCCGCAGCATGACGACCATCGCCGAAGCGTAATAGTTGCAGTAGCCCTGCCTGAGATCGAACACCACCCAGTCCACCGGGTCCTGGTCGGCGGGCGGCTGGGGGATAGTTTCGTTGTAGGCGATATTCTCGCGCAGCCAGGTTTCGATGGCTTTGGCTTTGTCGTAGGGCGTCTGCGCCCCGGCTTGCGCGACGATTTCGGTGGCAAGCTGAATCGTGCGCCCGGTCGCCGACGGGATATAGCTGCCGTACAAATCACGCACCCACTGCGGATAGTTCTCGCCCGCGCTGCGAAGCTGGGCGGCGGTAGCGGCGCTCATCAGGCTGGTCGCCACGTACGAATCGCCGCGATACAGCACCTGAAGCGGGCGTATCACCGAGATCAGCATATCCTGACCGACGAGATTGGCATCGGGGACATAGCGTAGGTCGGTGCGCGTCGCCAGATCGACTCGGAGCGGCTGCGGCGCGGTGTAGATCAGGCGCGAGGCGCTCAGCCCCATGGTGAAGGTCTGCTGAACCGGCACGCGCACGCCGGGCAGGAAGTCCTCATACTCGACGTTGAGCGGCGCTTCAGGATCGGTCAGGCGGGTATCCGCCGCCGATGTCCAGCGCCCGGCATTGTAGTTGTCGTACACGCGCGAACGCCAGTAATAACGCCGTCCCTGCGGCGCGGAGACCAGAAAGACGGTCTGATCGCCGAGGCGAATCGCGCCGCCAAGCTGGAGCGAGTCGCCGCCGTAGTAGTCCGCCGTCGATGGTCCCTGCGTGTCCGCCGACGAAAACAGCCGATTCCAGAATTCGCTCAACTGCGCCAGCGGCTCGGACTGCATGAATTCCTGGAAGTTCGTCAGCCGCTCCTCGATATCGGCACGCGGAACCGCCCACGCGCCGATCAGCACGATCAACGCCAGCAGCACGCCAACGCGAAATACCTGCCGCCGCAGCTTGCGCGGCACGCGAATCCCGTTAACGTACCAGTCCCATTCGCGGGCGTCGAGGTTCGAGCGGACGATCAGCAGCAGCGCCCGACACGTGAAGGCGATCATGTAGGTGGCGAGGTAGGCGTCGCCGGTGTAATACACGCTGTTGCTGATCAAAATCAGCGCCGGCGGCAGTATCGCCCGCCAGACGCGATCCACGCGAAAGAGATGCCAAGCCAGGTTATAGCCGAGAAACCAGAACAGGCTGGAAACCAGCAGCGTGAACACCAGATCATCCTGGTTGATGCCGCCGGTGCTGGCGTCGAGCAGCCACTGGAACAGCCGCGAGAACACGGTGTAGATGCCGTCGCCCAGCCCGGTCGGCTGGTTGAGCGCGGCGATCAGCAGGACGAAACACGCCCCGTAAATGCCGCTGATGAGTAAGCCGAGCAGTTCGTTGTACTGGCTGCGCGCCAGCATGAAGCCGAACAGCACGCTCAGGAGCGTAACCGGGTACAGCGTCGACGCGCTGAGGGGCCAGGCAGCCGCCACCAGCGCGAAAGCGGGCATCATCAGGAGGACAGCAGCGATAACCAGACCGGCGAGGTCGCCGGGGGCGAAGGCGCGCTGCCAGGACCTGCTAAGCCGCCGCGCCCAGCGCGGCAGCGAGACGTCGCGTGTGGTCATCCAATAAGCCTGTAAACCAACCAGCCTCATTGTAGTCGTCGAGTCCGGCGGTGACAACCCACGCCTCCACAACGGTCAGGGGAAGCGCGGCGTGCCGGGGCTTAAAGACCGGTGTTCAATCGACTATAATGGGTATGTGTCCAAGCAGACCGGGTGATCGCGCCTCGACATGGATCGGGGTGAGGAAAGTCCGCCCTCCACAGGGTACGGTGCTGGCGAAATGCCAGGCGGGGCGACCCGACGGCAGAGTGCCACAGAGAGGTGTATTGCGCGGCTGGGCGCAAGCCCGCCGCGCGAGGGTGAAACGGTGGTGTAAGAGACCACCAGCGCGCGCAGCGATGCGAGCGGCTAGGCAAACCCCACCGGGAGCAAGGTCAAGCAGGCGCAATGGGGCGACCCGTCCCGCGCCGGGTAGACTGCACGAGGCGTCGAGTAATCGGCGTCCCAGAGAGATGATCACGCCTTACCCAGTGGGTAAGGAACAGAAGGCGGCTTACAGGTTCGCTTGGACACACTCACCTGTTTTCTTCCCTCAAAACCCGCGTCTAAGACATCCCCAGCGCTGCCGGCGGCTCTCAGGGCTTGACGACCAGAAAAGCCGGCGTCTGCGCGCCAACCACCATCCCGACCTCGTAGGCGAAATCGCCGTAGGCTTCCGCCGCGATTGCCACCAGATCGTAGGTCTTCTCTGCCAGTTCCTCCCGTACCGCGTTCAACAGCGTATCCTGCCGGAGCTTCAGGCGTCCGGCGATATTCATCTCGCTCAGGGTACGGCGGCATTCGGCAATATGGGTCTGCCGCTCGTCCTGTGCCATCAGCAGCGCGCTCAGCTCTGAAACGACGGGGCGCTGCTCATCAACGCCCATCAGGAGCGTGATTTCGGAGTGATTGCGCTGCGCCAGCGGAATCAGCCAGTCCAGCACGCGATGATCGGGGATATGCCCACGCAGCACATGCAGCACCTTGCGTGGCAGGCGAAGCGGATCATGCACGATCAGCAGTGACGCCTGCGTCCGAAACAGGTCCTTGAGGTTGTACGCGCCGGCAGATGCCACGATGACGAGATCGGCGTCGCTGTGCGCCAGCGTTTCCGAAACCGCGCGTTCGAGCCGGCTGTCGCGCTCCAGCGCGTCGAGCATCGCCGCGACGTATGCTGACGACGATTCCAGTTCATTGACGCTTCGCGCCCAGTGGATGACGCGAAGCACGCCGGCTGCCTGCGGCGTGTGCCATATGTGATTCAGTGCGTGGCGGATCGCCTCGGCATAGCCGCGCACCGGGATGATCCTGGCTCCCAGCACGGCTTCCAGCACACTGATAACTTTGCCGTTTTCGGGGTACGCCATCACTACCGTGATCCACTCGCCGTCCTGCGCAAC
Organism: Anaerolineae bacterium; assembly: GCA_020848855.1. The sequence goes on from JADLHH010000276.1 coordinate 5,172, forward strand.
CGGAAAGGCGAGATGGTAATAGGCAAGGCGACGAGACAGCCGCTTCGCCAATTCGATATCCAGGTCGACGTCTTCAAGCGAGAGGAAAGGAAACACGATCAGGCGCGGCTGTTCGCCGGAAGCAGATGATAATCCTGCACGCCCACCCACACGCGATCTCCGGGGCGAATCCCCAGGCGCCGCGCCTGCTCCGGCGTGATGACCGCTTCAATCGGCTCATCCCGGTGGGCGATGCGCACCGTCACCCGCTCGAATACACCAGCGAATGCGATTGATTCGATCCTGCCTTCGCCCAGCACCTCACTGCTGAGCGCGCCCCGCTCCAAAGCGATTTCAATCGATTCCGGGCGCAGCAGCATATCGACCGGCTGCCCGGAGAGATGCTCCGTCCCATCCGGCGCCGGCAGATGGCGATCCCCAATATGGATCACCGTCCCATTGCGCCGCCCACGCAGCAGATTCGCCGTCCCCAGAAACGTCGCCGTGAAGTGGTGCTGCGGGCGGCGATACAGCGCTTCGGGCGTGCCGATTTCCAGCAGTTCCCCCTTTTCGATGATGCCAATGCGATCTGCCAGTTCGAACGCTTCGTCCTGGTCGTGGGTGACCAGAATTGCCGTGATCCCCAGCCGCTGCTGAATTTCGCGCAGGTTCTGGCGAAGCTGGGTGCGGATTTTCACATCGAGCGCGCCGAATGGCTCGTCGAGCAGCAGGACTTCCGGGTTCGGGGCGAGCGCCTGCGCCACTGCGACGCGCTGCTGCTGCCCGCCGGAAAGCTGATCCGGCATCCGGCTGCCGTAATCCGGCAGTCCGATCAGATTGAGCAGCTCCTGGACTCGCTGCTCGCGCTGGGGGCGTGGCACGCGGTGAATCTCCAAGCCAAAGGCGATGTTGTCCGCCACTGTCATGTGCTTGAACAGGGAGTAATTCTGAAAGACGAACCCGACACCCCGGCGCTGCGGCGGCAGATGAGTCACGTCGCGCTCGCCCAGGCAAATACGCCCGGCATCGAGCGGGGTCAGCCCGGCGATCAGGCGCAGCAGTGTGCTCTTGCCGCTGCCGCTTGAGCCGAGCAGAACGAACAGCTCACTCTGTTCGATTTCCAGCGACAGGCACTTCAGAACCGTCTGCTGCCCGAAACGCTTCTCCACGTTATCCAGCAGAATCGACATGATCTCGCTCCTTACCCGCCGGATGATGCCGGAGTGTGTTCATTGTAATCAGGACTGCAATAGAGATCAAGCCAAGCAGCAGCGCCATGCTGTACGCGCCGACATTATTGCGGTCATGCAGCGAGCGGTAGACATAGATCGTCGCCGTCTCGGTGATCCCCTGAATGCTGCCCCCGGCAACCGCCGCCGCCCCGAACTCCCCCCGCGCGCGCGCCACCGTCAGCACCACGCCGTACACCACGCCGTGCCGAATACCGGGAAAGACGATGCGGCGGAAGACCGTGAACCGGCTCGCGCCGAGCGTCAGCGCGGCTTCTTCCTGCTCCGGCGTCAGCGACGCCAGCACGGGCATCACCTCGCGGATGACGAACGGCAGCGAGACGAATATCGTCACCAGCAAAATCCCCGGAAACGAAAAAGCGATCTGGATCGGCAGGTCTTTGAGCCACCCCTGCCGCCCGAACAGCACGATCACCACGAAGCCGATGATCACCGGCGAGATAACAAACGGCAGATCGACCAATGCATTGAACAACCCCCTGCCGGGGAACCGGTGGCGCACCAGCACCCAGGCGACGACCACGCCCAGCACGACGTTGACCAGGCACGCCAGCGCTGTGATGACGAAGGTTAGCTGGAGCGCCTTCAGCGCGTCTGGCTTGGTCAATTCCTCCAGGATGCGCCCGGCGCCGTTCTGGAACGCCCCGGTCAGGATGCTGACGAGCGGCGCGACGATCAGTGCCCCCACGTAAGCCAGCACGATGCCGATCAGGAGCCACGCCAGCAGCGAACGTGGTGATTTTTCAGCCATGCACGTACCTCCGCATCAGCCGGTCCGTCAGCAGCGTCGTGCCCAGTGCAATTACCAGGACGGCGAGCGAGACGCTGCTCGCCGCAACCGGGAAGCCGCCTTCGACCTGACCATAGATGTAGACAGCAGCCGTCTGCGTGCGCAGCGGAATATTGCCGGAGACGATCACAATCGAGCCGAATTCTCCGAGAGCGCGCGCGAAGCTCAACATGCCGCCCGTAATGATAGCGGGCAGTATCGTGGGCAGTATGATGCGGCGGAAGGTCGTCCACCCGGACGCGCCAAGCGTTTGCGCCACTTCCTGCTGGTGCAGGTCAAGCCCAGCGAGAACCGGCTGCACCGCCCGCGTGACGAACGGATAACCGAGGAACAGCAGCGCCAGAATGATCCCCGGCGGCGCGTACAACAGGCGCGAGCCGAACTGCTGCTCGTATAGTGCGCCAACCGCTGTCTGCGGTCCGTAGAGCAGCACCAGCATCACGCCCGTCACCAGCGTCGGGATGGCGAACGGCAGGTCGATCAGGGCGTTCAAAATGCGCTTGCCGGGAAAGCGATAGCTGGTGAGCACGTAGGCGGTGAGCGTCCCAATCACCACGTTGATGACCGCCA
>JADLHH010000277.1 GCA_020848855.1 Anaerolineae bacterium
CCTCTGCGCCCGCGCGGCGCTTCAATCATCAGCGTCTTGCCTGGGGCGTGCTTTTGTTGTCGTTCGCGGTCTTCTGCGTGATCGCGGTTTGTGTTGTCGTCGGCGTGCATTACTTCCTGTTCCAGTCGCGCATTCCGTTACAGGCGAGCGTGCAGCTTGCGCGCGGCACACCCCGGCTGATCGGGACGGACACTTTTGAGACGGCGCTCACACGCCCGACCGATATCACCTACAATTCTGCGCTGACGACCGACGAGCAGGCGCAGGCGACGATTACGTTCACTGACCCGTATCGCGCCGACCCGCTGGTCGCCACTATCACGGCGCAGTCCGATTCGTCGCTCAAGCTGCGGCAGGGGTCGCGCCCGCGTTTCGACTGGAGCGGCGACGCTTACTGGATCGATTTCGACGCCGTCTACGGCAGGTTCGATGTTCTGGTCGCCGACGCGGGGACGCGCCCGGTGATCCTCAATTTCCGCACGACGCTCGGCGCGTCGGCGCGGCTGACCTCAGGCGGGCACTACACGCTCATCGCGTCGGACGAGCGCGTGCAGTTGATCAATTTCACCGGCGACGCGCTGCTGGTCGCGTCTGACCTGCGCTCGCAGCCGGTTCCCACCGGGCAGACCGCCTCGTTCCAAACCTCGACCGACCGCTTCACGCTGGTTTCGCACCCCGACGTGCTGGGCGACGCCGGGTTCACCGAGAACAATTTCCTCGTCCTCAATTCGCCGCCAGCGCGCGTCGATTCGCAGGCGTGGGTGTGTAACAATACCGTGCAAGCCCCCGGCGAGCCGATGGGCGTGGTTAGCCTGGCGATGGTCGATGGGCGGCGAGCGCTGAGCCTGTTCAGAGGCGACAACGCCGAATCACATGGCGAATCATCGTGCTGGCACGGCTTGGGCACGAGTACTGGCGGGCTGGACGTTTCGCCGTACAACAGCGTCACGGTACGGGCGACGTTCAAAATCGAGAGCCAGACGCTCAGCACCTGTGGCACGGTCGGCAGCGAGTGCCCGCTCATGCTGGCGATGGATTACATCCCCGCCAACGGCGGTAACCCGATGCGGTGGGTGCATGGCTTTTATGCCTTCGTCGACCCCAACCGGGGCTTCCCGCAGCGCTGCGATTCGTGCAGCGAACTCCACGAGCAGATCAACCCCGGCGTCTGGTACACCTACGAGATCGCCAATCTGTTCGAAAGCTTCGCGCCGCAGAATCGCCCGCAGTCGATTCTGAACCTGCGCTTTTATGCGTCGGGGCATCAGTACGAAGTCTACGTCAGCCAGGTTGTGATGCTGGTCGATCAGGTGGACTTCGCCGCCGAAGCAGCCGATTAGCCCAGAAACCCCTGTTCCCGCATCGAAACCCAGCATCCACGCCCGATGATCAGATGATCGACCAGCGTGATATCGAGCAGCCGCCCGGCGTTTGCCAGCGCGCGGGTCAGTTCGGCATCCTCTGGCGAGGGCGTCGGGTTACCGGACGGATGGTTGTGCGCGAGGATGATCGCCGAACTGCCGAACGCAACCGCCTGCCGGAATACTTCCGCGACGCGCAGCACCGTCGCATTCGCCGTGCCGATGTAGATCGTCGGTGAGGCAGTCACCTGTCGCGCCGAATCGAGCAGCAGCACACGCACATGCTCCTGCTGGAGTTCCGCCATATCCATTACCAGTGCGGCGGCGTCTGCCCCGGATAGGATCGGTGTGTGTTCCGCTCTGCGGTCGTGCATCAGTCGTCTGCTGAGTTCGAGCGCCGCGACGATCTGCGCTGCTTTCGCGCCGCCCAACCCGTCGATCTGGTTCAGTTGTGCCGTATTTGCCTGTGCCAAGCCGGGCAAGCCGTCGTACTCCGAGAGGATGCGCTCGGCGAGATGCAGCGCGTCTTCGTGCGCTGTCCCGGTGCGAATGATCGCGGCGAGCAGTTCCGCGTTGGAGAGGGCGGACGCGCCGCTATGCATCAGGCGACCCACCGGATGCTGATAGGCGGGGACAGGAAGGCGATGCGGGATGGGGTTGCTCATCAAGGCACACTCATTAGTAATGGCAGGATTTATAGCCCACTCCCATTGTACACTGGAGGCGAATTGCGGAGGCTTAACGGTGCTGCTATACTGGCGTCATCAATCATTGGAGTGAGCGGTATGTTGAACCTCGGTGATGCTGGCGGCTTGTTTACGGGCTTGGTCGTTTACGGCGGCATGGTATTGGCTGCGTTCTGGCTCGCCATGATTATCTGGACGTACCGGGATATGCGCGCCCGCTCGCGCGATTCGCTCGCCCAGATCGTCGTCGCGGTCATGGTGGCGCTGCTGACTCTGCCCGGCTTGCTCATCTACCTGTTCCTACGTCCGCGCGAGACGCTTTCCGAAGCTTACGAACGCTCGCTCGAAGAAGAGGCGCTGCTTCAGGAAATCGAGGATAAGCCGGTATGCCCCGGTTGCAAGCAGCGCGTACAGGACGATTGGCAGGCGTGCCCGAACTGCCACACCCGTCTGAAGCGATCCTGCACCCGCTGTGGGCGGATGCTCGACCTGACGTGGGACTTGTGCCCGTACTGCACGACCCCGGTGCCGAGCATGGCATCGGTTGACCGTCCAACGCACACCCATTCGCGGCAGCCCGCGCCGGTCATTCCGGCTCCCGACCCCTGGGCGCCTGCGCCGACGTACACTGCGCCAAGCTACAGCGGGCGCGCCTCACGCCAGAGCGAGAGCCTCGAATTTGTCGAAAACGACGACGGCTAAAAAAGCAGGACTGAAGCTGAGGTTCGAGGACTGAGAAAAAACCACGCGGGCAAACGTCAGCGTGGTTTTTTGTTCTTGCTCAGTCCTCAGTCCTGTCTTTTAGCGATATTCCAGTTCACCCGATTCGCAGACGACGTGGACTTTCAGGAAGTTGGTCTGCCCGCCGATGCCGAACGGCACGCCGGCGATGATGACCAGCATGTCTCCGGCTTCCACCAGCTTGTTGTTGGCGGCGGCGCGCACCACGACGCCGAGCATTTCGTCAATCGTGGTGAACTCCGGCACGAGCAGCGGAAACACGCCCCAGACCAGCGCCATGCGGCGGTAGGTCGTCTCGTTGGGCGTCACACAGATGATCGGCGTATGCGGGCGCTCCTTGGCGACCCGGCGCGTCGTGTAGCCGCTCATGGTGGATGTGACGATTGCCTTGCAGTTGAGCGCCTGTCCAATCTGGGTAGTCGCCTGGCTGATGGCGTCCGAGACAGCCTCGCGTCCTTCGGCAGCCGGCGTGATGATGGTGCGATCCGGGGTGTCGGCGGGGCGCATGATATTCTGCTCGGCGATGGCGGCAATGTTGACCATCGTCTCGACGGCGCGCACGGGGTACTGCCCGCTGGCGCTCTCGTTGCTGAGCATCACGGCGTCGGTCCCGTCGATGATCGCGTTGTACACGTCGCTGGCTTCCGCGCGAGTGGGGCGGGGGTTGTCCACCATCGAATTGAGCATCTGGGTCGCCGTGATGACGGGCTTCGCCGCCGCGTTGCACAGCCGGATGATCCGTTTCTGGTGGAACGGCACTTCCTCCGCCGGCGTCTCGACGCCGAGATCGCCGCGCGCGACCATGATCCCGTCGCTCGCCTCGATGATCTTCTCGATGTTCTCCAGCGCCTCGTGTTTCTCGATCTTGGCGACGATGGCAGCGTTACCGCCCAGGTGGCGGATCAGCCACCGCATCTCGCGGATGTCGTCTTCCGAGCGGACGAACGACATGGCGATGTATTCGGTATTCTTGGACAGCGCGAATTCGACATCGGCGCGGTCTTTTTCGGTGATCGCCGAAAGCGTCAGCCGGGCGTTGGGCGCGGTCACACCCTTGCGGGACGTGAGTTCGCCGGGCACGACGACCTCGCACATCAGCGAGCGCGGTGTGGTGGCGCGGACGACGAATTCCAGCTTGCCGTCGTCCAGCAGTAGCTGCATCCCGGCGCTGATGTCGCGGCCGAATTCGGGGTGAGGCAGTTGAACGACGTTGTTCGTGCCGTCGGCTTCGTCCAGCGTGAGCGTGATCTTGTCGCCAATCGCCAGATGAATCGGCTCGTTGGCGATCTTGCCGATGCGGATTTTGGGACCCTGAATGTCGCACAGAATGGCGATAACCGCGCCTTCCTCGTAGGCGATACGGCGCACGTCGTCAATCGCCTTGCTGTGCGTCTCGTGGTCGCCATGCGAGAAGTTGATCCGGGCGACATCCAGCCCCGCCCGGATCATCTGACGCAGAATTTCTTCCTCGCGCGAGGTGGGTCCAATGGTAGCCACGACCTTCGTGCGTTTGCCGTTGATGCGGTTGCTGATCAAAAGCCCACCCCTTCGTTTACTACAGGTCGAGATTCAAATTCGTGAACGCTCCGTACCCGGCGTACTTCGCGGCGCTGCCGAGTTCTTCTTCGATGCGCAGAAGCTGGTTGAATTTCGCAACGCGGTCGGTACGCGCGGGCGCTCCGGTCTTGATCTGCCCGGCGTTCATGGCGACGGCGAGGTCGGCAATGGTCGTGTCTTCAGTCTCGCCGCTGCGGTGGCTGGTGACGACGGTCATGCCGTGCCGCTGGCTCATCTGCGCGGCGGCGAGCGCCTCGGTCAGCGAGCCGATCTGGTTGACCTTGAACAGCAGGCTGGTGGCGGCTTTTTCCTGGATGGCGCGGCGCACCTTCTCGACGTTGGTCACCAGCAGGTCGTCACCGACGATCTGGACTTTGTCGCCGATTTTGGCGACCAGTTTCGACCAGTTCGCCCAGTCGTTTTCGGAAAGCCCGTCTTCCAGCGAGATGATCGGGTAGCGCGATGCCCAGTCCGCCCAGAATTCGACCATTTCTTCACCGGTCAGCACGCGCCCCTCGATATCGAGGTGATACTTGCCATCTGCCTTGTAGATTTCCGACGCCGCCGGGTCGAGCGCGATGCGAATCTGCTCGCCGGGGGTGTAGCCGGCTTTGGCGATTGCTTCCATGATCACGTCAAGCGCCGCCTGGTTTGAGCCGAGGCTAGGCGCGAAGCCGCCTTCGTCGCCGACGCTGGTCGAGTGCCCGGCTTTGTGCAGAATGCTCTTGAGCGCCTGATAAATTTCGACGCCCCACTGCAGCGCCTCGCGGAACGTGCTTGCGCCCACCGGCATGACCATGAATTCCTGGAAGTCGGTGCTGTTGGCGGCGTGCTTGCCGCCGTTCATGATGTTCATCATCGGGACGGGCAGGACGTGGGCGTGAATCCCGCCCAGGTACTGGTACAGCGGCAGCCCGACCGACTGCGCTGCCGCCCGCGCGACCGCCATCGACACGCCGAGGATGGCATTCGCGCCGAGGTTGCTCTTGGTCGGTGTGCCGTCCAGCTCGATCATCAGTTGGTCGATTTCGGTCTGGTTCAGGGCGTACATGCCCTGCAGCGCGTCGCTGAGCGGACCGTTGACGGCATCGACGGCGCGCTGCACGCCCTTGCCGCCGTAACGGCTCTTGTCGCCGTCGCGCAGTTCCAGCGCTTCATACTCGCCGGTCGACGCGCCGCTGGGGACAATCGCCCGCCCGAACGCGCCATCGGCAAGCGTGACTTCGACTTCGACGGTGGGATTGCCACGCGAATCGAGCACCTCGCGCCCATGAATTTGTTCAATTACTGACATGGTAGTTCTCTCCTGGTTACAACGAAAACCCCGATCCTTCATCGGAGTTGCCGCATAAAAAAGCAAGCGAGCAAATCGCTTTCAAGTGTACCGCGACTTTGTTAAAGCGCATGTTGAAATCGCCGAAAGCCGCGCCTGACACACGCGAAATCATCGGGTAAAATACACAAGACTTGTGTCAGCTAATTCAAGGGGCTGCGTTTATGCCTGTCTATCTCGACCATTCGGCGTCGACGCCGACTGATCCGCGCGTGCTGGAGGCGATGCTGCCGTACTTCGGCGATGTGTATGGCAACGGGTCGTCGGCGCACAGCTTCGGCAGAAAAGCAGAGCAGGCAATCGAAGACGCCCGCGACAGTATAGCACGGGTCTTCGGCTGCCAGCCAGGCGAAATCGTGTTCACGAGCGGCGGCACCGAAAGCGACAACCTGGCGGTGCGCGGCGCAGCGTGGGCGCGGCGCGGGCAGGGCAAGCACCTGATCACATCGCCGGTCGAGCATCCCGCCGTGCTGAAAACGACGGCGCAGCTTGCCGGCGTGATGGGCTTCGAGCGCACCGTGCTGCCGGTCGACAACATGGGCATGGTCAACGTAGAAGATTTCGTCGGCTCGATTCGCCCTGAAACCACCGTCGCCAGCATCGTGTACGCCAACAACGAAGTGGGCACAGTCAACCCGATTCCGCAGCTTGCCGCGCAGGCGCGCGAGCGGGGCGTGTTATTCCACACTGACGCGGTGCAGGCAGCCGGGCAGCTTCCGCTGGACGTGAACGCGCTCGGCGTCGACATGCTGAGCATTTCGGCGCACAAATTCTACGGACCCAAAGGCGTCGGGGCGCTGTACGTGCGCAGCGGCATCGAACTGGAATCCAGCCAGACGGGCGGCGGGCACGAGAACGACCGCCGCGCCGGGACGCTGAACACGCCGGGGATCGTCGGCATGGCGAAGGCGCTCGAACTGGCGTATGCCGAGCGCGACGAGCGCACAGCGCATTACCGGGCGCTGCGTGACCAGTTGATCGACGGCGTGCTGAGCCGCGTGCCCGGCGCGCAATTGACCGGGCATCCGTCTCAGCGGCTGCCGTCGCACGCCAGCTTCGTGTTCGACGGCATCGACGGCAACACGCTGCTGATGCACCTCGACATGAAGGGCATCGCGGCGAGCAGCGCCTCGGCGTGCAAGACCGGCAACCCGGAGCCGTCGGACGTGCTGCTGGCAATGGGCTATCCGCGCGATCTGGCGCTGAGCAGCCTGCGCCTGACGGTCGGGATGCAGACGACCGACGCCGATATCGAATTCGTGGTTGATGGGGTGGCGCAGGCGGTCGAGAAGCTGCGCCGGCTGACGAATATGCAGAACGTGTAGGGGCACGACATGTCGTGCCCCTACGGAGAATGCGAATAGGCAAAAAGTGTACATCTGTCCGACAGGTGTGCCTTCCCAAAACGGGAATCAGGTTTACAGTTAGGGTGAGACAGGAACTGCACAGTGAGCGATAACAGCAAGACCCGTGTCGTGGTGGCGATGAGCGGCGGCGTCGATAGCTCGGTGGCGGCGGCGCTGCTGGTCGAGCGCGGCTACGACGTGGTCGGCATGATGATGCGGTTATGGTCGGAAGAAACGGCGGCTGGCGGGGCGCACAATCGGTGCTGCACACCTGACCAGATGGCGGACGCGCGCCGGATCGCCGACAAGCTCGGCATCCCGTTTTACGTGCTGGACACGAAGGAAGTTTTCCGCAAAACGATTGTCGATTTCTTCATCGACCAGCACCGGCGGGGCGTCACGCCCAACCCGTGCCTCGAATGCAACCGGCACATCCGCTTCGAGTTTCTGCTCAACAACGCGCTGGCACTGGACGCGGATTATCTGGCGACCGGACACTACGCCCGCATCGGGCAGGATGCGAACGGGCACTATCTGCTCAAGACCGGGCTGGACGAGCGCAAAGACCAGAGCTATGTACTGAGCGTGATGGGGCAGGCGCAGTTGAGCAAGGCGCTGTTCCCGGTCGGGGAATATGCCAAGCTGGAAGTCCGCGAGATTGCGGCGCGCTTCGGACTGCCGACCGCCAGCAAGCAGGACAGCCAGGATTTGTGCTTCCTGGGCGACGGCGACTACCGCCGCTTCCTGCGCGAGCACGCGCCGGAAGTCATGCAGGCGGGACCAATCGTGCGGCGCGGCGGCGAGGTCGTCGGCGAGCACG
>JADLHH010000278.1 GCA_020848855.1 Anaerolineae bacterium
CTTGCGCCACGTAGTTACTGACGCGCACTTCCAGCACCACGTAACCCGCGTTCAGCCTGATCCCGCGCCGGATCATCCCCGCCAGCAGGATTTCGCCCCACCCGCGCCGGCGGTAGTCCGGGTGCGTGGCAATCGTACTGACGTGCGCCTCGTCCATGATGTTCCACAGCCCGCCGTACCCGCCGATCAGATAGTCGTGGTCGCCGCCACCGTTCAGCGACGGGACGAGCCGACGCCAGCCGATCCTGGGCTTGTCGTCGCCAGCCGCGCGCATCACCTGTTCCAGCACGACCATGTAGCTGTAGTTCGATTCGCTGATCTCGAACTGGTACGAGCGCGCCGACCATGCCAGATCGAACGACGCCTGATCGATGACGGTAACCTGCGGAACGTCGGACAGGCGCATGTAGCGCAGGATGAGGCTCATACCGGCGAGTCTTTGGTCTTGACGTACACCGGAACGACGGCAGCCGGGTCGAAATCCGCCGGATCGCCGTCACGCAGCCGCGTCCAGGCTTCCTGCGCCAGAAAGCCCGCCCGCCGCAGCCGCAGCGCCGCCGGCGTCAGGCTGATCGGCACGCCCGCCGCCTGCGCCGCTTCGATCTTCGCCTGTCCTTCGGGGCTGATCTCACCGGAAATCGTCGCCGCCGAGTCGATGCCCGCCAGCAGCGTATCCCAGTCGACGTTCTGCGCCTCGTCGCGCGGCTTCCACGCGCCTTTGCGCCAGGTGCAGCGCGCCGTCACGACCCGCCCGCGCCCGGCGGGCAGCGCCAGGATCAGCGCGCCGGGCGAGCGCGGCTGCGCCGCCGTGAGAATATCGAACGACGACACGCCGACCAGCGGCAGCCGATGCGCCCCGGCGATACCTTTCGCCAGCGCCACGCCGATGCGCAACCCGGTGTACGAGCCGGGACCGGTCGCCACTGCCAGCGCGGTGAGATCAGCGGGCGTCAGGCGTGCGTGCGCCATGATCGCGCGCACGGCGGGCGCCAGTTCGACGGTGTGATGATTTTCGGAACGCCACGTCTGTTCCGCCAGCACCTGCTGCCCGTCGTGCAGGGCGATGCTGATAAACTGGGTGGCGGTATCAATCGCAAGTAAGGTCATGATTCTGGTGGTTGGTGATTAGTCTTTAGTTACTGGTTTTCCACTACAGGACACGTATACTTCAGCGAACGGAACTAAAGACCAACGGTGATTATCACTTGATGGTAGGGGCACGACATGTCGTGCCCCTACGCTACCGACGACAAAGGTATGATCGCCAAACCAATAACTAATCGCTTTCACCGATTCACCCCAAACGATGCCGAGCGAAAGGCTTCAAGCAGGGTCTCGTAGCGCGCGCCGGTGGCGTCGAAGACGAAATTGCGGCGGGTTGGCTCGATCACGCGCAGCTCGATCCACAGGCGCTCCAGCGGCAGCACCGCCTCGATGTGTTCGGGCCATTCGATGACCACCGGACCGCGCCCGCTCAGAATGTCGTCCAGCCCAATGGTCATGGCGTCGCCGGGGCTGTGGATACGGTAGCAGTCGAGGTGATACAGGAGTTGATCATCCTCCTCGCGCTCGTGCTCATGGACGAGGTTGAATGTCGGGCTGGTGACCGAGACGGTCGCGCCCCAGCCCGCGCCAATGCCGGAGGCGAACGCCGTCTTGCCCGCGCCGAGATCGCCGGACAGGCAGATCACGTCGCCGGCTTGCAGGAGCGCGCCAAGCCGCATCCCCAGCCGCCGCGTTTGTTCGGCGCTGTGGCTGATGAGATCGAGTTCACCCTCCCGCAGAATTGGCACCCACGCCCCCCGTGTGACAGGAATCATTATAACCCAGTGAAGGTTGCCGGGTAAACCACCCGATTGCTCAAGGGAACGCGGGCTGTTTCAGGGGGTCTCGGTGACGAACAGATCGGCGAGAACCAGCCAGCGAAATCAATTCCGCAACTCGCGGCGCGTCTGCTCGTATAGAGATACAGAATTGCACGAGCGAGGAGTGGGTTATCATGGCACAGAGCGGACGCAATACCCTGGGCGCGATCCTGCTGATCGGGCTGGGCGTCCTGTTTTTGATCGGTCAGACTTTCGGCATCAACCTGTGGTCGGTGTTCAACGTTTCGTGGCCCATCTTCATCCTGATCCCCGGCGTGATCTTCCTGGCGCTGGCGTTCCTGGGCGACCGCCGCATGTCCGGTTTCGTCTTCCCCGGCACAATCGTCACCGGCACAGGGCTGATCCTGTGGTTCCAGAATGCGACCGATAACTGGCAAAGCTGGGCGTATATCTGGACGCTGTACCCCGTCTTCCTGGGCTTGGCGCTGATGTTCAACGGACAGCGCACCGGCAAGGAGAAGGAAGTTCGCACCGGGCGCGGCTTCGTCACCTTCGGCGTGGTCGCTTTCCTGGTCGGCGCGGCATTCTTCGAACTGCTGATCTTCGGGGGCAACAGCGCGCTGGTGCGCTGGGTGCTGCCGCTGGGCTTGATCGGCGCGGGCGGTTATCTGCTCCTGACTGGGCGCATCCCGGCGCTGGTCATCGGCGACAAGCGCAAGAACGACCAGCCGGTCTTCACCGGCGCGCGCAACGTCGGCACGACGGCGCGCTCGAACGGGCGGCTCTCGCCCAGCGACGAGCTTCAGCGCCAGATCGACGAAGCGCTCGCCGAAGACGAACCGAGCGACCCGAAGCCGCGAGCGTAAACGACTGCCGGAGGCTCGAAGCCTCCGGCTATGAACCCAAGCCGCCTAAAGGCGACTGTCCCACAGCCTCGTTTTACGGGGCTTGCTTTCCTAGCCCGACCCTTCGAGGGTCGAGCGGAACAGCCGGATTTACCCATCAAAATGGATCGCTGTGCCCCTGTTTGTTTCACCGGAATCAAAAAGGCGACCACTGTCGCCTTCTGAGTTGTCATTCGATTACTGCCTGCTAACAATCCACCACATCCCGCCGCAGTTCGTACACGTAACCCTTGTCCGTATAGCGCATGAGATACAATTCGGTCTGTTTCTTGGCATATTGAGAACTACCGTCGGCAATGCCCCGCAAGATGTTCCGTACCGTGTCGGCAGCAATTCTGCCGACGCGCGTAACGCGCTCAACAATTAACATGGCGGCATATCCTCACCTATCATGCGTGTCGTCATAGTTAGGATACGCTTTTGCGTGTGCGGTTTATACGGGCGAATGGCTAGTTTCTCCCTGTCCACAAGACCAGGGATAGGCGCTATAATCGCCCGTCATGATCGACACCCTTCATCACTACCTGCGCCTATGGGGTCTATCCGACCCGCAGCCGCTGGCGCAAACACCGACCAGCCACCTGTATAGCGTCACCTACGGCGGCGAGACCGCCGCCCTCAAGCTGCTGACCGATTACGGCTGGGAAGAACAGCGCGGAGCGGCGGCGCTGCGCTACTGGGACGGCTCCGGCGCGATCCGCCTGTATGAATCCGACGAAAAGGCGCAGTTACTGGAATACGTCGCGGGCGATGAGCTGGTGACGCTGGTCGAGCGCGGCGAGGACGAAGCCGCCACCCGCATCATCGCGGACGTGATCCGGCAGCTTCATGGTGTCCCGCAGGACAAGCCGCAGGACGGCTTATACCCGCTGGAAAGCTGGTTTCACGCGCTGTTCGACAAGGCGGAAGCCGAC
>JADLHH010000279.1 GCA_020848855.1 Anaerolineae bacterium
ATTGCTCAGTCCGTTGGTGACGAACTGCAGGATTTCCAGTTCGCGCGGGCTGAGCGGGATATAAAGCTCGTCCGGGTCGACCGTGTACGGACCGCTCAGCGCCTCGACGTTCATGTTGATCCACGCCTGCATCTCGTCCACGTTCATTTTGAGCGTGCCGACGATGTAAAAGCCTTTGGCAACATCGCGGATGACTTCGATCAGCTCATCCGGCATGATGTCTTTGGGGCAGTAGGCGGAAGCGCCGGCGCGCATGGCGTGCAGCACCTGCTGCGAATCGTGGTATGCCGTCAGAAAGATGATGGCGATGGCGGGGCGTTCGGCTTTGAGCAGCCGGGCGACCTGAAGCCCATTCATCTCCGGCAGGTTGATGTCGAGCAAAACGACCGTTGGCTGGACTTTCGACGCGAAATGCACGGCGTCTTCACCGGTCGCGCACTGCCCGATGACCTCGATGTCATCCTCAAGTTCGAGTGCCTTTTGCAGACCATCACGAAAGAGTGGGTGATCGTCGACGATGAGGACGGAAATCAAACTGGAAGTGCGGCGCTCTCTCAAAAAAGTCATGACCCTACCTGGCGGCTCGTTGCTGTCCGTCCGGTCAGCGTACCGCGCTCCTTTCTGGCGTTTTGCTGGTGACACCGTCGTCCCACCAGTACTCTACACAGTATACTGCCATATTTTCTGCACGACATACCTCATAAGCCTTAAGGCACGGTATAATGCCTCGGCGGAATGGAGGGGACGGTGAATCGAATCACCCATGATCGGCTGGTGTATTACCAGTTCGAAATGTGGCGGGGCGTAACGCACGGCGTGTTCACCCGCAAGGGCGGCGACAGCGTGGCGCCGTTCGCCTCGCTGAACCTGGGCGGCAACGTCGGCGACGACCCGCGCGCCGTGCGCGCCAACCACGAGCGCATGTACGCTTCGCTCGGCATCGACGAGGGCGGCGTGTGCAGCGTATGGCAGGTACACAGCGCCGACGTAATCATCGCCAATGCCCCGGTTGGCGGGCGGCGCTGGCTGGCGCGCGCTGACGCCATGATGACCGACCGCGCCGGGATCACGCTGTCGATGCGCTTCGCCGACTGCGTGCCAATCCTCTTTCGTGATCCAGTGCGCGACGTGATTGCGATGGCGCACGCCGGCTGGCGCGGCACGGTTCAGGGCATCGGCGCCGAAACCGTGCGCGCCATGACTGCCACTTACGGCTCGCGCCCGGCGGATATTGAGGCGGGGATCGGTCCGAGTATCGGACCAGAGCATTATCAGGTGGGTGAGGAAGTGGTCGACGCCGTGCGCGCACATTTCGGCGCGACCGACGGACTCATCCGCCGCGACCCGGCGGACGGCAGCGCGTACCTCGACTTGTGGGCGGCGAACCGCCGCGATCTCGAACGGGCGGGCGTCGGGCAGATCGAAATCGCCGGGATTTCCACCGCCGACCATACCGATGAATTCTTCTCGCACCGCGCCGAGCAAGGACGCACCGGGCGCTTCGGTGCGGTGTTGTCCTTATCATGACGATTGCCGAGAACCTCAGCCGCGTGCGCCAGCGCATCGACGCGGCGTGCGACCGTGCCGGGCGCGACCCCGAAACCGTGACGCTGGTCGCCATCAGTAAGACGCATCCGCCACAGGCGATCCTCGAAGCGGCGACGGCGGGCGTGCAACATTTCGGCGAAAACCGCGTAGAAGAAGCTGTAACGAAGATTCCGGCGGTCATGGCGCAGACCGGCAGCCTGCTGGTGTGGCACATGGTCGGGCACATTCAAAGCCGCAAGGCGAAGGACGTGCCGCCGCTGTTTCGGGTGGTGCATTCGGTCGACACGGTGAAGCTCGCGGAGAAGCTGTCGTGGGCGGTGACCGAGCGCGGCGGCGTGCTGGACGTGCTGCTAGAAGTCAACGTCTCCGGCGAAGCCAGCAAATCGGGCATCGCCGCGTTCGGCTGGGAGCAGGACGCCGACGTGCGTGCGGAGGTCTGGCGCGACGTTCAGGCGATCACCGCGCTGCCGGGGCTGAACGTGCGCGGCTTGATGACGATGGCGCCGATTGTTGCCGAGATGGAGCAGGCGCGCCCGGTTTTCGCCGGGCTGGCGGCGCTGCGGCGTGCGCTGTCGGAGTCGCTGGGAATGATGCTGCCCGACCTCAGCATGGGCATGACCGACGATTATCCGGTCGCCATCGAGGAAGGCGCGACGCTGGTACGTATCGGACGGGCAATATTCGGTGAGCGAGAGAGTGTGGAACGAGCCATGATTATCATCTACTACATCCTGACTATCTTCCAGTTCATTCTGCTGGCACGGGTGCTGCTCAGTTGGTTTCCCAACTTCGACCGCAGTAACCCGATTGTGCGCTTCCTCTACGACGTTACCGAGCCGGTGCTCAAGCCGATCCGCGATCTGCTCCCGCAGACCGGCATGGTTGACTTCAGCCCGCTGATCGTCTTCCTGATCATCACGGTGCTGCTGCGGCTGCTGTTCTAGGCGGCGCTGCCCGCTCACCTGAATTTTTCATGATTTTCCGCTCGGTGCGCTTGTCTGAGGTTCGTCCCCGTGATAGGATGGTTGCTAGCTAGACCTGCTTGTATCGTTATGTTCGAAGGATGACAAGACATGGCTATGCCCGCAGACCGCAAGTTCCAGATCACCGACGCGCGCGGCGGCGCAGCGCTGAACATTCGAGTCGTGACGCAGGCAACGAAGACCGAGATCGCCGGTGTTCAGGACGACGGCATCCTCAAAATTCGCCTGATTGCCTCGCCAGCCAGCTCGCCCGCTGCCAATCGCGAACTGATCGAATTTCTGGCGGCGCGGCTGGGAGTCTCGACCGATTACATCGAAATTGTCGCCGGGGAAGCCGGACGCGAGAAGATTGTCAGCGTCGAAGGCTTGTCCGTCGATCAGGTCGAGGCGCTGCTTGACGTAGACTGATGGCGCGACGGCTGATCTTCCTACTGGTGTTGGTCGCGGCGGCGTGCGCGCCGGCGGGCGGGGGTGATTCCTCCGTGCCGACGCTGACGCTGATCCCCGCGACCGCGACACTCACGCCGACGCTCGCGCCGCCCACCTCGACCCCCGCCAATCTGCCCGCGCCTCAGGACATCGTGCAGCCGACCGCTGCCGCGCCGACGCCGAGCACGGTGGACGAACTGATCGGCGAAGCGCTGATCGCGGAAGACCCGGTCGCCGCCGAACTGGTTGGCATCGCCCAGCGCATCGTCGCCGCCGACCTCGATCTGCCGATCCGCCGCGTGTTTCTGAGCGACGTGCGCCCGGTCGTGTGGACAGACAGCACACTCAACTGCCCGCAGGCTAACAGTGAGATCGTCGCCGTGACCAGCGATGGCTATCGGATTGTGCTGGAAGTGGGCGATCAGGAATTTCTATTCCACACCGACTTCGACCGCGTGATCCCGTGCGACCCGGATAACGAGCAGCTACCCGAAGGGTTCGCGCTTTCGACCGAAGAGCCGACCGCCGAAGTCACCCCGGAAGTCACCGAGTCCTCGTAATTCACAGACATTAGCGGTGGTTCAACCGCTTACGCATCAGCACGCTGTCGAACGTGCCGTGTGGGAAGGTCACGTCCTTGCGGGCGACGAGCTTGTAGCCCATCGAGGAATAGAACACCGGCAGCGTGCCGTCACCAAAGATGCAGTCGAGATAAACCGCCGGGACTCCCTCTCTGGCGAGGAACTGCTCGGCTTCGACCATCGTCAGTTCGCCGAGCTTCTGCCCCTTGTAGCTGCGTGAAGTCGCCAGCGTCGCCAGCCACTTGAAACGGGTCTTCGGCAGGTATTCCGACCAGTATTCGGGGCGGTCGTCAATCAGCGAGACGACCGATGCCAGTTGGTTATCCACGAACAGCCCGAAGTTTTCACCCATGACGTGACGCTGGGCGTAGAGCAGGGTGGGGAACGGCTCCACCCACTGGCGAATCCCCTTGTTCAGCAGCCATTGGGTGACTTCGACGATGATCGCGTAGGCGTCCTCGAAATCGTCGTCGTTCAGGCGGCGGAAACTGTAGCTGGGCACGGCGGCTCCTGTCTGTGCGTCGTTCAAGAGCCATTATACGCGCACTGGCGAAGCACCGCAGACGGGCACGACAGCGTCGTGCCCCTACGTGCAGGTTGGGGTGATATGTTTACACTGCCGCAGGCAGCGGCTGCCCCATCTGGATTTGAAGCTGCGCCAGCGCCTGGTGGGCGGTCGCGCGGACTTCCTCGCGCCCGTCACGCAGCGCGGCGTAGAGCGCGCGCATGGTGTCGGCTCTGCCAAGCTGCCCCAGGTTGGACGCCGCCAGCATACGGATCGGCGCGTCGCCTTCGGTGAGCGCCCGCAGCAGCATCTGGTTGGCGGCTTCGCCGGGCGGGACGTTCTCGCCCTGCCGCGCCGCCCAGCTTTGCAGCCAGGGGATGTTCTCCGGCTGTGGATACGGCTCGGTCAGGCTGGCGCTGCGCCCGTAGGTGAGTTCCTGAAACGCCTGCTGCGCGGCGGAACGGACGTACCACTGCTCGTCTTCGAGGAAGGCGCGGTAGATGGCGACGAGCGCCCAGGTCGTGCGCAGGCGGCGCAAGCCGAAGATGGTGGCGCGGCGCAGCAGGAAATCCTCGTCGGTGACGGCGTCGTAGAGCGTCGGGTAGCCCACTTCCGGCATGGCGGCGAACGCCTCGGCGATGGTCTGCCGAAGCTGTTCCGCGCCGCTGGTGAGCGCGACGACCATCGGGCGCAGCGCTTCTTCGGTGCCAATCGCGCCGAGCGCCATGCCCGCCGACAACTGCACATCGGCGTCCTGATCGTTCAGCAGCGGGGTGAGGTCGCGCAGGGCTTCAGGGTCGCCGAGCGCGCCCATGCCCAGGCAGGCGAGGCGGCGGATGTTCGCATCCATGTTGCGGGCGGCGCGCCGGAAGATCAGCAGCGTGTTCTTGTCACGGCTGTCCAGCAGCGCGGCGGCGATGCGCTCGCGGACATACGGGTACTGGCTGGGCGCGAGCAGTTGATTGCCCAGCAGGTTGAGCAGCGCGCCGCGCCATTCGACGCCGGCGTCGGCGTATGCCAGCCAGCGCGCCATTTCGACCACGTTTTCCAGCAGCAGGTCGGGCGCGGCTTTCATGCGGTCGCGTACCAGTTCGTCGAGCGGGCGGGTGAGCGCGGCATAGGCAATCGCTGGACTCCACGCGGGCTGCGCTGCCTTCTCGCGCAGAGTCTCCAGCGAGGCGTTCTGGATCGCCAGACTGCCGAGGTAGGCGGCGAGCAGCGAATGGCGGAATAGATAACGATCACCCCGGTAGCGGACGAGCAACCCCTCGTGCCGCAGCAAGCCGAGCAGCCGCCCCTGCGGGCTGGTCGTCTCGGTATCGGGCTGGCGCTTGCCGTCCTCGGACGTTACTTCGGTCGCCGGCTCGGTTTTGGCGGGCGCGGCAGCTTCGCCGCCGATGGCGAGCGCCTGAAGCCGACGGGTGGTGATGAAGCCTTCGTCCAACTGGAGCGCGGCGATCTGCCGCATCTGCCCCAGCAGCTCGTCCACGTTGGCGACATGGCGGCGCATGTACGAGCGCAGCCAGCCTTCGATACCGGCAATTTTGGCATCTTCGGCGTAGGTTGCCCACAGCTTGAGCGTGATTTCCAGCGGCGTCAGCCCGCGCGAGTTGGTGGTCGCGCGCGCGATGACTTCGGCGTCCGGCGGCGCAGCTTTGCGGCGCTTCTTGCCGAAATGCGTCCAGGCTTCCGCCCAGCGCTGCGCCGCCCGCTGGATGTCGAGGTCGCTCCACGGGCGCATGAAGACCGGCGTCAGCCCGGTACGCAGCAGCGAGCCATAGCCCTTCGCCGGTCCGGTGACGATCAGGAAATTGTGTTTGTACTGTTCCAGGTACGCCTTCAGCCAGACCAGCAGGCTGCCGCGTTCGTCTTCCGGCAGGTCGTCGTAGCCGTCGAGTAGCAGCAGCACCTGCCCGCGATTCAGGCGGCTGTACAGGTTACGCGGGATGGTGCTGGCAGTCACACGCTTGACCGAATACTGCACGGCGCGCACCAGATATTCGGCGGGGTCGGCTTCGGAGCCGAATTCACGGCTGGCAGCGTTCAGGTCGGCGGCGTGGACGTAGACCGGCATCAGGCGGTTGAACAACGGCACGGCATTCTTGAGTTCTTCGTCGGCGCGCTCGTCGAAGGCGAGACCCGCCTC
>JADLHH010000280.1 GCA_020848855.1 Anaerolineae bacterium
AAGCTGACCGACGACCAGGCGCGGATCATCCGCGAGCGCGCCAAGAACACCAGTGATAAGGCGCTCGCCCTGCTGCTGATCAACGCCAATTACGTCACCCAGCGCGACGTGGTCAGCAGTATTCAACAGCACACGCTCGATGTGGTTTACAATCTGCTCAGTTGGAACGAGGGTCCCTTCCGGTTCGAGGATAACGTGCTGCCAAGCAGCGATCGCATCCTTGGGCCCATCGACCTTGAAAACGTGATCATCGAGGGCGCGCGGCGCATCAAGGAGATCGAGCAGCTCACGGCGCACCTGCCGAACCTCGATATGGCGCTCAAGTTCCCGGAGAACCCGCGCGAGAAGTTCAAAGGCATCCACCTGAGCGTCGAAGAATGGCGCGTGGTGTCGTTCGTGAACCCGAAGAACACCATTCGCCAGATTGCCAAAGCCAACAATATGTCGGAGATCGAAATCCGGCGGATCGTGTTTGGATTAGAGCAGGCGGGGCTTGTCGAAGTGATCCGACCGCCTGGGATGGATGGAGCGGCAGCGCCGGGGGGCATGAAACGCCCGGCGACCCGCGCGCCTCAGGTTCAGCGAACAGTGGTGACGAGGCTGATCGACCGTATTCGGAATATCTAGAGCCTGAGTTCTAATCTTTACGGAAAGCGGATAGCGTATGCAAACTGTCAAGATGGTGATCACGGGACCGTTCAGTTCCGGCAAAACGGAGTTCATTCGCTCCATCAGCGAGATCGACGTGGTGACGACCGAACGCGGGATCACTTCCGAAACGGAGCGCGCGGTCAAGGACTCGACCACAGTGGCGATGGACTTCGGGCGCATCACGGTGGACGATGATCTGGTGCTGTACCTGTTCGGCACGCCGGGGCAGCGCCGGTTTGACTTCATGTGGGAAATCCTGGCGGAAGGGATGCTCGGCTTCGTCGTGATGGTGGACAGCACCAAGCCGGAGACGTTCCGCGAGGCGAAAAGCATTCTCGAAACCTTCCGCGCTTACGCGCCGACGCCCTACGTCGTCGCCGCCAACAAGCAGGACATTCAGGATGCGTGGAACACCGACGATCTGCGCATCGCGCTGCGCATCGAAGACGGCGTCAAGCTGCTGCCGTGCGTGGCAAGCGACAAGGAAAGCGTGAAAACCGTCCTGCTGGAACTGCTGTATTCCATCCTCGAAGAAATGGATAGTTAGCGCACGCGAAAGTCTTTGCCGTGGCAACGTTAGTCACCGAGCAGGGGATCGTCCATTACGAAGTGTATGGGCGTGGACGCCCCGTTGTTTTGTTACATGGGTGGTTGAATTCGTGGGCGGTGTGGCGCAGCACGGTGGAGCGCTTCAACCCGGAATTCCGCCTGTACGCGCTCGACTTCCTCGGTTTTGGCGAATCGGGGACGCGCACCGAGAATTACTCGGTCAGCAACTACGTCGTCATGGTCAACGAATTCATGGAGCGCATGGCGATCAAGAAAGCGCCGCTGATCGGGCACTCGATGGGCGGGACGGTCGCGCTGAACGCCGCCCTCAATTACCCGGAAAAGGTCGTCAAGGTGGCGGTGGTCGGCTCGCCGATCAATGGCACGTCGCTCAGCCCGCTGCTCAGGCTGGCGGCGTATCGCGGGTGGGTGGGGCTGGCGGAGACGACGCCGGTGCTGTACGACATCTTCCAGAAGGGGTTCCTGCAATTTCTGGGGGTGTACTCGCATTTCATGGCGAGGGACGGCAAGCGGGTCGGCAAGATGCTGACCGAGGACGTGTCCAAGCTGACGGCGCAGGCGTTTTTCGAGAGCATCGGCACGCTGAAGCAGACCGACTTGCGCTCGCGGGTGGGCGGACTGAAAATGCCAGTGCTGGGGATGTACGGCAAGAAAGACATCATCGTCGACCCGAAGCAGTCGAAAGTCCTCAAGGAATGCCTGCCGGAAAGCTCCATCGCCTGGTTCGAACATTCCGGGCATTTCCCGATGATGGACGAAACCGAGCGATTCCACGAAACCGTGCGCGATTTTCTGTACAATGGGTGAGTGGATGCCGCGAGCCACGTGACCGTTCCCCGCGACGCGGACAGTGATCGGAGTCGGAGATGCAACGCTACATTATTGAAGACGCGCACCCTGTCCCGCCTTTCAACCAGCCCGCCAGCCAGTTGACCATCGGCGTGCGCCCGCTCAAAATCATCCACGAAGACGTATTTCTGCGCTACTTCCGAAGCGCCATCGACCTTGGCAACATCTTCACCAGCCCGGAACAGATGACTTCGGTGCGCGGTCCGGCGATTGTGTACCGCGACAGCCTGTGGTTCGACGTGGAGTTTCTGGAATACTTCATGGAGCAGGCGCTCGCCAGCGGGCGGGCGTGCCGCGCCGCGATTCCCATCGACGACCCGGCGTTCAAAACCTACACGCTGCCGCTGGCGCGGGGCTTTGAATATGCCAGCACACCGGACGGCACGCCGATTTACCTGACCGACCTGTGGTACTTCCCGAACGACTACACCCCTGATGTGATGCCGGTGGTGGTGCCGAGCGACGCCGAGGAGATGGGTTTCTACAGCGTCCCGGACTTCATGACGATGGAACAGGGCGACCTGACGCATTACGCGCCCGCCCGCGCCGTCATGTCGATTGAGAGCTGGGTGCATGTGTATTTCGCGGCGATCATCTTCGGCATGTTCGGGCGCGGCAGCCGCTTCGACCACTACGTGAAGACTCACAATTTTTACAGCCTCAAGCTGCTGTGGCGCGCCGTGATGGAGCAGAGGCAGCTTCTCAGCACGTCGGAAGTGGTGCGCGTCGGCAAGAACACCAACATCCACCCGACCGCCGTGATCACGGGTCCCGCGCAGATCGGCGACAATTGCAGCATCGGACCC
>JADLHH010000281.1 GCA_020848855.1 Anaerolineae bacterium
AAACGCGGGTGCTAAAAACGCAGAATGGGCAGAACACCTCCGAGGCTAAGTGGGGGCAAAAAATACTATTTCGACGGCTGGGGTTTGCCGCCTCAAAACCGTCGCTTGACCGTCAAACGCAGGGCTTAACGATGACGCTTGACGTTTTCATAACCGGAAAGTATATTGGAATCAAAATATCTGTCAAGTTGATAAGCTGACGCGCGAAAGCTGAATACATTCCCAGGTTAGATACTTTGCACCGAAGTATTTCAGTGATGACACAACTCAGCCTTATTCTGTAAAGTGACCTGAACCCCATGGTCGTCCGGCTAAAAGATATCGCCGCACAAGCCGGCGTCTCCACGACGACCGTCTCGCGCATTCTCAACGGGCGGGACAGCGGTATCCCCATCCGCGAAGAAACCCGCCAGAAGGTGATCGCGCTGGCAGCGAAGATGGGATACCGCCCTAACATTCTGGCGCGCGCCCTGCGCGGCAGCCACAGCACCCTGCTGGGCGTGATCGCAGTCAACATCACCAGCCTGTTCCACACGCAGATATTACGCGGCATCAACGACACGGCGATCAGGCGCAGCTACCGCGTGTTTCTGGGGCACGTACAACGTGACATGGACATCGCCCTCGACTACAGCTCGATGTTTGAACAGTCGCACGCCGACGGTATTCTGATCGTCGGGGAGCTTCAAGGGCATATCGAAGCCATCGATGTACTGATGCAGCATCATCGCTATCTGGTCGGCGTCAGCGACCGCATGAGCAGGAGCACGTACCCCGGCGTGTATACTGACAATGTGCTGGGGGCGCGATTAGCATTGGATCATTTGTGGTCGCTGGGGCATCGCCGGATCATGTGCGTGAACGATTCGTCGCTTCAGGATGGGCGACTACGCTGCGAAACCTACGAACGCTACATGCGCGAGCGCGGGGCGGCGGCGCAGATTCAGGTGGTGGAAACGCCGCGCTCGCTGCAAGCCAGCCTGCAAGCGGGGACGGCAATCTTCGCTGCGAAGGAACTGCCAACGGCGATTTTCGCCGTCAACGATGCGATTGCTATCGGGCTGATGCAGGCGGCATTTCAGGCGGAAATCCCCGTGCCGAGCAAGGTTTCCATCGTCGGCTTCGACGATATCGACATCGCGCCGTTTACGATCCCGCCGCTAACGACCATCCGACAATCCGGCTTCGAGTTAGGCGCGGTCGCCACCACGCTGCTGATCGACATGATTCAGGCGGGGCGCGAAAGTGCAGATGTAGAAGACATTGTGTTGACGCCGACGCTGGTGGAGCGCCAATCGACGGCGCCACTGCGCGGCAGGAGCAGAAAACATGTCTGAACGAATACTGGTCACTGGCGCGAGTGGCAAAGTGGGGCAAGCTTTCATCAACAGGCTGCTGGACGATCCTGTCTACGAGCGTTTTGTTGTGCGGGCGCTGCTGCACAGCCGCACACTGCCGCCGCGCGAACGGCTGGAAACGGTGCGCGGCTCAATTTCGGATCGCGTGTTGGTCGAAGACGCGATGCGGGATGTGACCCACGTGCTGCACCTGGCGACCGTCAAGGAAACGCCCGAAGCGATCATGGATGTGGCAGTGAAAGGGTTGTTCTGGCTGCTGGAAACCTGCCGCAGCAGCCCGACGTTCAAGCAGTTCATCCTGATCGGCGGCGACGCGGCGGTGGGGCACTTCGTTTACCCCAAGCCCTCTCCCGTGACTGAGACGCAACCGTTCACACCCTACGAAGGCTGCTATGCGCTCTCCAAAGTGCTGGAAGAAGTCATGCTGGAGCAGTATTACATCCAGTACGACCTGAACGGCTGCTGTCTGCGCGCGCCCTGGATTATGGCGAAGGATGACTTCAGATATCAGCTTTCGTTCGGGCAAGACGTATTCGGCGCGCCGCGCTGGTGTGAATACGTTGACAAGGAAAAGGCGGCGCAGTACGTCGAGATGCAGACTATCCCGGTGATGCTCGATGCTGACGGCAAGCCGATCAAACGCAATTTTGTCCATGTGGACGATCTGGTCAGCGCCATCCTGTGCGCGCTGGATGCGCCCGGCGCGCACCAGCAAACGTTCAACGTCTGCATGGACGAACCCGTCGACTACCGCGTCGTCGGTGATTATCTGGCGACGACGCGCGGGCTGCCCAGTGTGGATATCGTCACTCCCTATCATTCGACCTGGCTCGACAACAGCAAAGCGAAATTTGTGCTCGGCTGGCGACCCCAATACGATCTTCTGAAAATGATTGACGCTGCCTGGGATTACCAGCGTGCGGAGGATGATCCGCGCATCATCTGGTATCCCGGCTGAAATACTGAATGAGATTGCGTAATTGCCAGCATGAAGGCTTGCGCGACACCGTCCGCGTGGATGTGATGCAGTGTCTCCATGCCGAAATTCGGCAGCGCCACCTCGTCGCCCCGACAGTTCCTCGATCATGGTCTCCTGCTCCGGTACTGGAAGTGGGCGGCTTCGGTGTGACCGACGATCAATGATACCGCCCGCTCCTTCTACCGGCACGGCTTCCCCGGTGGATATGCTGGCGATTGCTGCGCGTGGTCGGCGTCGGTAAAATTACGGCGCATCGTCGCTATTAACAGAGACTCCATGTTCGCGAATCCCCTTGCAGTCAAACAAGCCAGCACGAACTATCGTTGGATAATCCTGATATTGTGCGCCGTGACGCCGTTGTTCGTGGTGACACTGCCGAACATGTCGCTGCCGCCGCTGTTTGCCGCCATCAGCGCAGACCTGAATTTATCACTGGTCGAAGTTGGGACGATCTGGGGCGCAGGCTCGTTCGCTGGAATCTTCTTCGCGCTGGTCGGCGGCACATTGGGGGATCGCTTCGGAACCCGCGCCGTGCTGTTTGCCGCCTGTCTCATGACCGGGCTGCTAGGGCTGATCCGCAGTTTCGCGGTCGATTTCACGACGCTGCTGCTCACCATGCTGGCGTTTGGCGTTTTTCAGGCGGTCATCCCGGTGATGCTGTTCAAGGTGGCGCGGCAGTGGTTTCCTGCCGAGCAGCTTGGAACCGCCAGCGGCATCATTTCGGCGGGCTTTGCCAGTGGGCTGCTGCTGGGTCCGCTGCTCAGCACCAGCGTGATCCTGCCAGCGCTGGGCGGCTGGCGGCAGGTGCTGGTGTTCTATGGGGTTATCGCCATCACGGTCAGCGTGCTTTGGCTGGTCATCCACCCGCCGACCCGCTATTCGGGGTCGAACCGCCCGCCACGCCTCTCCCTGAGAGCGAGCCTGCGCCATATCGTGGGGCTGCGCAACCTGTGGATTCTGGGTATCGCCGGCTTGGGAGTCAGCGCCTGTTTTCAGGGGTTCAGCGGCTATCTGCCGACCTACCTCAAGGCGATTGGCTGGGGAAATCTGGAGGCTGACCGTACGCTGGCGGCATTCTTCGTCACCAGCCTGCTGGCGGTCGTTCCCCTGTCGATTCTCTCGGATCGGCTGCGGCTGCGGCGCGGCTTTCTGATATTCGCTGCGCTCGTGTTGTCGGCAGGCGTGGGGCTGCTCGGTATCGTCGACGGCGCGCAGGTCGTGCTGGTGATCTCCGCAACGGGCTTCATATTCGATTCGCTTATGGCGATACTCAACGCCAGCGTGCTGGAAGTCGAAGGCGTTACCGATCTTTACGCCGGGACAGCCATCGGTTTTGCCACGATGATCCGCAATCTCGGCGGGACGATTTCGCCGCCCATCGGCAACGGTCTGGCGACATTGGGATACAGCGTACCCTTCCTGTTCTGGGGCTGTACGGGGTTGTTCGCGGTCATCATGTTCGCATTCCTCAACCGGTCGCCCAAACCGAAGTGACCGGTCTCGTCCGCTGGCGGCATTTCAGATTTCGAGCCGCACGGTAACCGTATCGCCCTCTTCGAGCTTCTCAGCTTTGCGAACGTTCGCCTTGACAGGCACAAGGTAGAGTCCGTCTTTGGGAAACAGTGACGTCTTAAACTCAGTCCTGCCGATGCGAACCCGCACCGGAATCACGCCCCAGCCATAGGTGACGAACTCGGATATCCCCTTGATGTCGCGGCTCTGCGCCTCTGGAACCGCCACGAAGTACCACGGTGCGGGTCCACGCCAAAACAGAATTTCGCCATCGAATTCGATATTCATGGGTGCGTCCAACGCCTGACGATCATCGGCAACACAAGGATGCATTGCGGGAAAGGTGTTCATACAGAATACCACATTCCCGGATGATCTCGAATGGGTGTTCGAATACGTGGCGGTTCGCCCCATCACCCGCTTTATGGGAGCATCTCCAGCAGCAAATCAGCAGCTTTCCCGGAGAATTCCGGGTCGTTGATGTTGTGATTCATCTCGATCACCGGTATCCCTGCCTTCACGTTCCGTCGGATCGCTTCGAAGCACGCGGCATCGGCTTCGACATCCCAGAACGGGTTGCCTTCGCTGTCCAGCATGGACACACCCTTAAGCGGCAGCAGAATGGCGACTGCCGCTGTCGCCGCGTTCGCTGCCGCCGCGATCATCTCGCCGATGCGCCGGTTCTCGTCCACGTTCGTCCGCAGCAGCGTCACGTTTGGGTTCCACTGGTACAGGTTCCGCGCCCGGTAGCGCTCCGGCACGGTTTCGATGCCGCCAAAGTTCGCCATGTCCACGCACCCCGGAACCAGCACCGCCGGAATGCCCACCCGCGACGCCGCCAGCATCCGCTCCGCGCCCGCATCGAATACACCGCCGCACACGGTGTCTGCCAGTTCGGTGGTCGTCAGGTCCAGCGCCCCCGTGATGTACCCATCGGCGATCAGGCTCTCCATCGTCCGCCCACCGACGCCTGTCGCGTGAAATACCAACACTTCGTACCCATGCCTTTCCAGAATGCTCCGGGCATGGTTCACCGCCGTCGTCGTATTACCGAACATCGACGCGGCGATCAGCGGCTTATCCGCCGCGACCGCCGGCGCTTCCGTCTGCACCATGCCGACGATTGCCCCGGCGGCGTTGGCGTAAATGCGCTGGCTGATGCGGTTGATCCCCGCCACGTCGACAATCGACGGCATGAAAACGATGTCCTTCATGCCCACGTAAGCGCTGACATCGCCGCCGCCGACCGTTGACACCATCACCTTCGGCACGCCGACCGGCAGTGTGCGCATAGCGGTTGTGGCAATCGACGTGCCGCCCGAACCGCCCATGCCGATGATGCCGTCGAGCCGCCCGTCGTCGTACAAACGCCGCACGACAACCGCCAGTCCGCGCGCCATCGTCTCCATCGCGTCGTCCTTGTGCCCGCCGTCGGCGAGAAGCGCGAGATCCCGCCCGCCGGCTGTGGCGACTTCCTGGCGCGTGATGTCCGGCGAAAAGCCCGCTTCGCCCATCACCCCAAAGTCAATCACCAGCGTGGCAATGTTGTCAGCCTGTTCAAGGATGTCGCGGAGGAAGGCGAATTCGACACCCTTGGTGTCCAACGCACCAACAATCACAATCGTTTTCAAAATAAGTCTCCTCAAAATGGTCAATATGTTCACATGCGGGTAATTACCCCGGACGTGTCCAGATGTCATTAATTTCAGATTACACGCTTATGGGTTGATTTTACAGCGTGCCAGGACAACGTACCGGGCAGCGAGACTCAGACAGGACGCCCGCTGCCCGGCTTGTCACTCGCTAATCACTCAGGTACGCCGCCGTCCAATCCGGGCGCGGCGGCAGGCTGCCATTAACGACCCGTTCGCGCCATTCCGCGTCGGTCATGCGCTCGTTGATGTCGCCGACGAATTCGTAGTAGCTGAAGACCGCCCCTCGCGCCACCTGCAACCGGTCACCCGGCGCGGGGATGACGACGTAGATATAGTCGACGCCGCCGACACCTTCCTGAAGCACCTGCTGGGTGGTCGTATTGCTCGCCACATCGGTCACTAGCGCCACAGGGTCAGGCGTGCCGCTGCCCTGATACAGCGTCCGCAGCAGGACATCCAGGTACGTCCCGTAGGTCTGGATCGCGTAATACGTATCGTCGTCCAGCGGCTCGTCCGTCAGTTCCCGAAGCGCCGCGTCCGCGAAGCTGCCAGCCTTGACCGCCAGTTCCCGAAGCGCATCCATGTCCGTCATCAGCCCAACCGGCTCGCCGAAAAAGCGATCCGGGTCAAGCACCCCGCGCGCATCGAGTCCCTGGTACAACAGCCCCGCGACAATCGCGATCCGCGCAAATACCAGCGGGTTCGGCTCGACATAACCGTAGCTCGCCAGCGGCGGACCACCCCCGCCGAAGCCGGTCGGCTGCTTGACGTACAGCACGGTGTCGTGGCGCAGTTCCGTCCAGCTTGCCAATCCCGCGTTCAAATCGCGCCGCAGCCAGGCGTCCGTCCGCATCAGCGGCGGATAGCCAGCAGGATCGCGCATCCACAGCGGCTGAAGCGTCCATAACCAACCGCCGTAGGTGTTTTCGAGCCAGTCGTTCGCCGTCAGCGACGTAATCTGCTGGCGCAGCCCGCTCATCTCCGCATCGTAGTTGACAAAATCGTCAGCGCCCGCCTGCGCGATCAGATCGGCGGCAAGGCTCGACCCGTTCGCCGCCGGAATATCCAGACCCAGCGGCAGCACGCGCGGCTGTGCATCCGTACCCACATACGGGAACATCAGGCGCTGCAGCACATAGCTGTCGAGCGTGAAGCGCTGCCCCATCAGCCGGAAGCCGCGCGATGCCGCTTCGACATCTTCTGCATCGGTGCTTGCCGGCAGTACCAGACTGTTGATGCGCGGACCGGGAAGCGCCTCGACCCGCGCGCGGAAGTCGGCGAGCTTGCTCGCGTCCGACAGGCTGGCGAGCGACATGTCTGCGCCGAAAACTTCGTCCGCCAGCGGCGCATATTCCGGCGGACCCAGATCGTCGACCGGACCGATCAGGAACGCCAGAATGTCCGAGACGCTCTGCCAGGTGGCATAGGCATCCGGCGCGGTTCTCAGCGCCCGCAGCAGCAGCAAGCCGGTCAGCGTCTCGTCGTCATATTTGGCGCGGAAGGTGATCCGGCTCAGCCACATCATGCCCCGGAAGTAACTTTCCAGCGCCGGTTCCCCGGCGTAATGCCCGCGCGGGCGTTACTGGCTGAAGTCCTCGCGGTAGTCCGTGAGAAACGGGATCGTCTCCTGCCCCTCGCCGGCGAACGCCAGCGCCGCGAGCGCGTCGGCTTCGCGGATGAGCGCATCATCCACGCCCGAAAACGGCGAATCCGACGCCATCAACCGGGCGGCGACCAGCAGATACAGCACCGTGTTACGAGCCGGTGTTTCGAGCGACGTGCCGATCGCTTCCTGATACTGCGTCACGGCGCTCTGCAGGCTGCCAACTACCATGTCGCCCAACCACTGCACCAACGCCTCGCGCTCCAGGTCGGAAAGCAGATTGTCGAAGATGTAGTGCAGCGCGTGGAGCATCGAATCGGTCGTGACGAACATGGGATGCCCCAGTTCCTGCGTCGTCGGGTCTGCCTGCCAGTCGAAGCTGTCCGGCACGGTTTGCCAGTCCGCTTCAAATTCCCGGTAGGCGTCACTGAACTGCTCAGCGCCTTCCGGCACGACGACGAAACCGTTCTGTGCCAGCAGCGCCCGCGCCCCGCTGCTCAGCTTCGCGTCGTCCACGAACAGCACGGGCGCGAGTTCAACCGGCAGTGACGGCATATTCCCGGCATAGACCACCGGGAGCGCCATCGTCATCGGGTCGGGAACCCCGCCGTAGGCGAGCGCCGACCAATCCCACGCGGCGAACAAACCGTCGGTCGAGACAACCGGCGCTGCCGTCGGTACGACGGACGTACCTGGCTGTGGCTCGACCAGATAAACGCCGTCGACCGCTTCGGCAATCCAGCCGACCTCGCCGTCGAACTTCACCTGCCACCACGCGATAGCGTCGGCGCAGGATGGTCCATCCAGCACTTCAAACGTCGCACCTTCTGACAGCCGCCCGACGACCGCCCCACTGCGGCTGCCAACGGCGCGCACGTTCAAAGGCTGCCCGTCAGTAAACGCGACCTGCCCCATCTGACCAACAATGAGCCGTGTCGGAAGTGACGGACACGCCCCCTGCGTGGCGGCAGGCAGCACGACAAAGCCGCACAGCGCCACGCACACGAATACGATAACCAACCTCTGCGTCTTCATCGCACAACCACCTGATGAGATGCGCCAGTAAGACCAGCGACCAACCGGAGCGGTCGCCCACCGATGTTATCCACTTCCGATGATAGAGACTTTCAGGGATTCGTGCCAAGCAGCAGCCGCGAATGGCTTCAGTGAGGGGCAGGAACCGTCACAGCTCCGGCTTGGCAAAAAAGTGGCTAAGCAAGCCGCGCACAGCCGTTTACCCGGCAGAAGTCGACGCCTGCCAGCTTGTCTCATAGGCTTCCAGCACCTCGTCAGTCGTGCCGTCCATCATCAACTGACCGCGATCCAGCCACAGGGCGCGCGTGCATAATTCACGGACAGACGCCGCCGAATGCGAAACCAGCACAATCGTCCGGTTTTCGTCGCGCAGCCCCCAGATGCGATCCCTGCATTTGGCGGCGAAATCCGCGTCCCCGACGGCGAGCACTTCGTCCAGAAAAATGATGTCCGGCAGCAGATGAATGGCGATGCTGAACCCCAGTCGCGCGACCATACCGCTGGAATAGACTTTGACCGGCACGTCGATGAATTCGCCCAATTCCGCGAATTCGACAATTCTGTGTTCGATTGGGCGTACCTGATCGGGGTTCCAACCGAAAAACGCCGCGTTCAGGTAGATATTCCGGCGTCCCGGCATCTCCATATTGAACCCGGCGCTCACGCCGATCAGTGTAGCGTACTTCCCGATGACGTTGATGCTGCCCTTACTCGGTCGGGTTATCCCCGAAAGCAGTCGCAGCATCGTCGTCTTGCCCGCCCCGTTGCGCCCCACGATGCCGACCGCTTCGCCCTGCTTCACGCTGAAGCTCACGTCGCGCAGCGCGTAGAAAGGCTCGTGTACCGTTTTGTGCACATATCGCCCCAGAATTCGCTTCAACGCCGCCCCGGTTTCGTGGCGCAGGCTGAGCTGGCGCAGGCGGTTATATTCCTTGTAAACATTACGAACCTGGATGACTGCTTCCGTATCGGGCGCGTACACCGCTGAAACCTCTGGCGATGGACTCATACGTAATCCGCCATTTCACCCTCGACCGATTTGAACGTGGCGTAACCCACGATCAGCGCGACGCCCGTGAACACGATCGAATAGTTGAGGGATACCAGATTCGGCGCGCGCCCATAGGCGATAACGTCCCGGAACCCCTGAATGATCGGGGAAATCGGGTTGATCACGAACAGAAACTGAAGCCGTTCCGGGAACTGTTCCACCGGGTAGATGATCGGCGTCAGGAAGAACAGAAGCTGCATGATTACGAACAGCAGTTGGGGAATATCCCGAACCAGCAGCGTCAGCACGCTGACGAGGAACATAATCCCCAGCGCCGTCAGCGCCAGCAGCAGGAACAGTATCACCAGATAGCCGTAGTAGGCGTTCGGCAGCACGCCGCCCAGCGCGTTGATGACCAGCATGGCGACGAACGCGAAGAGGAAATCGACAATCCCCTCGCCCAGCGTCAGCAGAACCAGAATCTCGCGCGGGAAATACACCTGGGCGACCAGCGTGATGCGCGCGATGATCGAGTTGGTGCTGTTCAGCACACTGTTCGAGAACAGGGTATAAGGCACCATCGCCGACATGTAATACGTGATGTACGGCACTTCAAGCTGGATGCCCATCAACTGGTTGAATGCAATCGACAGCACCACCGATGTTGCACTCGGCAGCAGGATGATCCACAGGATGCCCAGCACGCGCTGGCTGTAGCGCGCTTCAATGTTGAACAGCAGCCAAATCCACAGCAGCGACCGCCGCTCCCAGATCATGCGCATCGGGTTGATCAGGCTGCTGCCGGGATGCCCGATATACAGCCGGTACGGTAAGGCGACGCACAGGATGCCCAGAACCAGCCCCACTGCCGCGAAATAGCCGAGTTGAAGCTGCGAAACGTCCTGCAGCAGGACGAGCAAGCCAAACCAGGCGATCCCCAGCGACATGAGATAGCGCCGAAACGGATGGATATCCAGCAGAAATGCCCGGTACGGCTTACGTGTCGCCAGCGGCGACCGGCTGAGCGCCGCCGTGATCAGCGATGCGCCGAACAGCACCACGTATAACAGCGTGGGCATCGCCTCATATTCCGGCGGGAGTTCCTTCCCGAACGGAACCTGCAGCCGAAATTGTACTGCCAGCAGCATCGCCCCCAGCAGAATGATGAAATGCATCGCCAGCACCGAGACGAAAGCTTCTCGCCGGTCTTCTGTGCCGACCGCAGCAACCGAAACTTGCACACCACCCCCTGGAGGAAACGAACGCGCATCAATCATACCGAAAAGCCGGCGGGGGTTAAAGGGCGGCAAAACCGGTCACGGCGGCTGCCCCCTGCTTCATCACGGGTAAACACTGGGAGAATCCTGATATTCGCCGAGCAGATAGACATTGATGTTACATTTCGCTGTTTGGATATGCATATAACGATTTTGTTTATGCAGCGCTATCCTGGTGAACAACACCCTCTCCTTTTAAGCGCCGCCATTGACTATAATGGGGCAGTCCTGCAACCCATCCGAGCAGCATATCAGGCATACTGTCCGCTGTCATCTGCGCGATCCGTACGTCCTGGAGGAGCATCTCATGGCTAACGAAACCAGCGGTTCGGCGTCCCGACCGTTCGAAATTGGACTCTACTCGTTCGTGGAACTCACTTCCGACCCGCAGACCGGGCACAAGCTCAGCCCTGCCGAGCGCATCCGCGACCTGCTGGAAGAAATCGAACTCGCGGATCAGGTCGGGCTGGATGTGTTCGGCATCGGCGAGCATCACCGCGAGGATTTCGTCTCGTCCGCGCCCGAAGTCATCCTCGGAGCAGCCGCCGCTCGCACCCGGAATATCCGCCTGTCCAGCGCCGTCACCGTGCTCAGTTCCGACGACCCGGTGCGCGTCTTCGAACGCTTCGCCTGCCTCGATCTGGTCTCGAACGGGCGCGCCGAAATCATGGCGGGGCGCGGCTCATTCATCGAATCATTCCCGCTGTTCGGCTACGACCTGCACGACTACGACGATCTGTTCACCGAAAAGCTCGATATGCTGCTGAAGCTGCGCGAATCGGTGCGGGTGACGTGGAGCGGGCGTTTCCGCGCCCCACTCGACAATATGGGCGTGTACCCGCGCCCGGTGCAGAACCCGCTGCCGGTCTGGGTTGGCGTTGGCGGCACACCGGAATCCGTCGTGCGCGCAGCAAGCCGGGGGCTGCCGATGGCGCTGGCGATCATCGGCGGGATGCCCGAACGCTTCAAGCCGTTCACCGACCTGTACCGGCAGGTCGCCGCCGAATCCAATTATGATCCCGCGCCGCCGATCAGCATCAATTCGCACGGCTTCATCGCCGACACTCGTGAACAGGCGATTGACGAGTCGTTCCCCGCCGTCGCGGTCGTGATGAACAAGATCGGACGCGAGCGCGGCTGGGCACCCATGCAGCGCTCGCAGTACGAAGCCTCGGCGACGATACGCGGCGCGAATTTCGTCGGCAGCCCGGACGACATCATCGAGAAAATCCTGTTCCAGCACGAGATTTTCAACCATCAGCGGCTGCTGTTGCAGCTCAGCGTCGGTACGATGCCGCACGACAAGCTGATGCACGCCATCGAGCTGCTCGGCACGAAGATCGCCCCGGTCGTGCGAGAAGAAATCGCCCGGCGGGTCATGGCGCAGGACGCGCCGTAGGCATCTAGCTGCTGGCGTTCTTCACTTCGACAATCTCCGCCATGACCGCCAGCGCGATCTCTTCAGGCGTTTTCGCCCCAATCGCCAGCCCGATTGGCGCGTGCAGCCGTGCCAGCGCCGCGTCACTCACCCCCGCTGCCCGCAGCCGTTCCAACCGCTCCCGGTGCGTGCGCGGGCTGCCCAGCACGCCGACATACGCGGCGTCGCTACCAAGCCCGGCAATCACGGCGGGGTCGTCGATTTTCGGGTCATGCGTCAGGATGGCGATGAAAGATCGCCTGTTGAGGGCGATATTGGCGAACGCCTGCGCCGGAAACTGATGAACGATCTCGACATCCGGGAAGCGCTCCGGTGTGGCGAACGCGCTGCGCGGGTCAA
>JADLHH010000282.1 GCA_020848855.1 Anaerolineae bacterium
ACGGCGGTACTTGGGAGAAGTGGCTCGAAACCAGTGCCGTTCAGGCGGATTACGCAGGCGCGTCCGGCAGCACCTACGAGTTCGCGCTCTGGGCAGTTGATCTTGCGGGTAACTGGTCGGAAAATATCGATCTCGTCCCGCAAGCCGTGACCACCGTCCCCTGATGCCTGAACTTGTCGCGCTGCTGGTTGTCTTGCTGGTCATGGTCGGCATTGGGCTTGCCCTCCGCCAGCGTGAAATGCCCGGTCGCAAAATCTGGCGCGACGCTTCCGGGGCGGTCGTCGCCATCGGTGAGCGTCAGCGCGGTGCGTCCGGCGTCCTCAGTGGGCAGGGCAGCAGCCTCAGTGCGCCGCTGCAACTGGCGGCAGGGGCACTCCGTATAGATTATCAGTTCGAAGGACTGACGCGGCTGGCGTTGGTCGATGCCAGCGGCGAAGAGACTCTCTTCATCAAGGCGGGGCAAGGCAGCGAGTCGGTCGAAATCGGAGGCGCTGGTGCTTATCGTCTGCTCGTCGAACCGGGGCAGGAAACCTGGACCTGGGAAATCGCTTACCGCCCCATCGGAAGCTGATGTCTGAACGCTTCAGGTCGCTTCGTGCCCTCATCCCGGCGGCGCTCGGCTTCATCGTCGTCACCGGTGCGCTGCTCGTCGGCATCCACGTCGTCGGGCTGGAACGCCTCCGCGAACTCATTGCCGAGGCGGGTCCGCTCGCGCCGCTCGTCTACATCGCCGTCAAGGTCGTCACCTTCGTCGTCGCCCCCCTCAGCAGCGGACCGATTCAGCTTTCGGCTGGCGTCCTGTTCGGCTGGGTTCCCGGTACGCTCTACACGCTGCTCGGCGAAGTCATCGGCGGCTGCATCAATTTCTGGCTGGCGCGCCGCTTCGGTCGTCCTATCGTCCTGCGGCTGGTCGGCGCAAAGGAAATGCCGCGCGTCGAAGCCTTCGTCAGCAAAATTGTCGACTGGAAAACGCTGCTCTACGCCCGCCTGTTTCTGTTCTCCATCTACGACTTCATCAGCTACGCGGCGGGCTTCGCGCGGTTACGCTTCCGGCACTATCTCGTCGTCTCCATCCTCGGCGGCATCCTGCCCACCACCATCGGCGTCCTGCTCGGCACAGGCTTGACCGCCGACAGCAGCAGTTTCCTGCTCATCTACGCGCTCATTGGCGTCGCCAGCGTCATCCCGCTCCTGCTTCAGAAGCGCATCCGCCGCCTGCTCAGGCTGGACGACGAGCCAAAACTGGAAAGTTGATCGGTTAAAGTCTAAAGTAGATGCGCACCTTTCACTTTCGTAATTTAGCGTGAGTTATGGATAAGTACTTCTGGTCTGACTTCACCCCGCTGCGCGGCTAACCTGCGGTTAGCTTCGCTTAGCTTCCCCTCTCCACGTGCAAACGAAGTTTGCCTGGAGAGGGGATTGAGGGGTGAGGTTTCATTCCTTCGGAATTGTTATCTATGACTGACGTTAATTCAGCGCCCTGCCAGGAGTGTTTCTCCATGCCCCGCAAATTTATCATTGATACTGATACCGCCTCCGATGACGCCGTTGCCCTGCTCATGGCGCTCCGCTGGCAGGATGTCGAAGTCGAAGCGATCACCATTGTCTGCGGCAACGTCGGCGTCGAACAGGCTGCCATCAACGCGCTTTACACCGCGCAGTTGTGCGGCAGCACCGTTCCCGTCTACATCGGCGCGGCACAGCCCCTCCTCCGTGAACACGAGCACGCCGAATGGTTTCACGGCAGGGATGGCTTGGGCAACATGAACTACCCCGCGCCAGCCCGCCAGCCGGAGAGCAAACACGCCGTCGATGCCCTCATCGACACCATCAACGCCAACCCCGGCATCGTCCTTGTCACGCTCGGACCGCTCACCAACGTTGCGCTGGCGGTCAGCAAAGCCCCGGAGATTGTCAGTAAGGTCAGCCGCTGTGTGGTCATGGGCGGCGCGGCGTGTACCGTTGGTAATGTCACCCCGGCGGCGGAGTACAACATCTGGGTCGACCCGGAAGCGGCGCGCATTGTTTTTCGTTCCGGCTTGCCCATCGAGATGGTCGGCTGGGAACTCTGCCGGGGCGACGCCAATATCCGCGACCACGAAATGGACATGGTGCGCGGCTTCGGCACGGAGCGCGCGCATTTCGCCCTCGACGCCAACCGCCGTGCCATTGCCGCCAACTTCGAGCAGTCCGGCGAACGCGGCTTGGCGCTCCCCGACCCGGTCACGATGGCGGTCGCCCTCGACCCGACGGTTTGCACGCGCAAAAGCAGCCACTACGTCGAAATCGAAACCGAAAGCGAACTCACGCGCGGCATGACCGTGGTCGATCAGTTGAATGTCGTCAAGGACGACCGCAATCGCGGACCATGGTCGACGCTGGTGAAGAACGAGCCGAACGCCTCCGTCTGCTGGGAAATCGACATCCCGCGCTGGAAGGAAATGCTCTACAGCGTCCTCCGCTAGTCACCCGTCGGACGGTATTGGAAAGCCATCCCGCTTGGCATCG
>JADLHH010000283.1 GCA_020848855.1 Anaerolineae bacterium
AGAATTTTAGAACGAAAAGGGGCGTGGAAGCGTCTACGTTATTTGGAGATGACGAGGGTCACTGTTTGGGAAGCGCCCCTGCTCCACATGAACGCGCCTTCCGGCGAGCGCGCTTCGCCCGTCGCGCTGACGACGGCGGTGGCGCTGCCTGGCGCGAGCGCGCGCAGCGTGAAGGCGGCGCGGTTCATCTCGCCGTGCGCGGCGACGATCTCGAACAGCGCGTCTTGTTCGGTCGCTTCGGGCGCGGGTGGGTCGCGCGGCTGGTCGTCGTAGGTGACGGACGCCGCTGCGCCGCTGCTGAGCGTGAGCGTGTAGATCGGCAGACCGAGGTTGACCGGGACGGCGGTGAGGGTGATCGTCTCGCCGACGCGGACGGTGGTTACGTCGGCGCTGATCTCGACGTGCGGCGACAGTATCGACGGCGCGGCGGGCGCGAGCGTCGGCTCAGTCGCGGGCGGGGCGATCACCTGTGAGAACGGGCAGGGCAGCAGGAGCAGGATGAGCGCGATCAGCAGGCGCATACGAGACTCCGGTCGCTATTCGAGCCGCCGATTCTATGCTGGAACAGCCGCTGCGCCAAATCGACACAATTAAGGCGAATCCTCGCCCGGCAGAAGCGTTGTTACGGTAGAATGGAACACAGCGTTTCGATGTGCAGGGGAGGTCGATTATGCTCGAAATGTTGTCTCGCAACTGGTGGATGTTATTGGTGCGTGGGTTCGCCGCAATCCTGCTCGGACTTTCGGCGCTGCTCTTGCCCGGAATCACGCTCGATGTGCTGGTCACTGTCTTCGCCGCCTATCTGATTGTTGATGGGTTCTTCCTGATCGTCGGCGCGATCACCGGGCGGGCATATTCCCGGTGGTGGCTGACC
This sequence comes from Anaerolineae bacterium, assembly GCA_020848855.1. The sequence continues at coordinate 875 of JADLHH010000283.1, forward strand.
CTGTTGGAAGGCGTTCTCGGCATCTTCGCCGGAATTGCCGCGTTCCTGTTCCCCGGCGCGGCGGTGCTAACGTTCTTCTACATCGTCGCCGCCTGGGCGGTGATTACCGGCGCGTTCCAGATTATCAATGCCATTGAACTGCGTCGTCAGATCGATAACGAATGGTGGATGATCCTCGGCGGCGCGATCTCGATCCTGTGGGGAGGACTGCTGATCGCGCGACCCGCCGAAGGTATCCTGACGCTGCTGTGGCTGTTCGGCATAGCGGCGATCATCTTCGGCGTCATGCTGGCGCTGCTCGCGTTCCGCGTTCGGGGGATGCGCGGCACGCGCGCGGCGGCGTAGTTCGCCGGCGCTGTTCAGGTTTTCGCAGGGGCGCAGGTGCAGCTATTGGCTGCCTCGCTGCGCCCTTACTTATTCCCCTTCCATGACTTCGATTTCGGCGCTGTAGACCGGACCAAACCCCGCGCCATCCGGGTTGCGCAGTTCCCACTGGCTCTGATACACGCCGGGCTGCGCGGGTGCGGTAAACAGCACGCTGATATCCGCCAGCGCGCCGGGCTTGGTCGGCGGCACCGCGACCGTCGTCGCCGCGCCGAGCGCATCGCCACCCAGAAATACGAAGTGGTAATCCTCAGTCCAGCGCGTCTGCCCGACGTTGCGGATGCGCCACGTCTTGACGTAGGTTTGCCCCGGCTGAAGCACGGCGACATCCGACTGGAAGGCGGCGTTGTCGATCTGACCGGACGGCAGCACGGTGATCTCGACGCGCATCGGGAAATCGAACACGTTGCCGTCCGAGTCGCGCGGCTGCCAGGTGCCGACCGCCTTACCCGGCTCCATCGGCGCGACCAGATCGACCGAGATCGATGCTTCCTCGCCCGGCTTGGTCGGCGGCAGCGGGATGGCATCGGGACCGCTCATCTGGTTGTCGGAGATGAACGCGAATTCGTAGCCTTCCCCCCATTCGACCGTGCCGGTGTTGCGGATGCGCCACACTTTGCGGAACGACTGCCCCGGCTTCATGTCGGTATCGTGCGGGATCGTCACGTCCTCGACGTAGTGCGCTTCGCTGATACCGGACGCCGCCGACGATTTGACGTTGATTTCGGTGTAGAGCGGGTAATCGAAGTACGCCTTGCTGGCGTTCATGGGCTTCCAGGTGCTGCGGTACGTGCCCGCCGTCATGGGCGATACCAGATCGACGGCGACATCCACCACCTGTCCCGGCGCGGCGGGCGGCAGTTCGACGCTGGCGGGACCGCTCATCCGCTGGTCGCGGAAGAACGCCAGTTGATAGCCGGCGTTCCAGGTCGTCGTCCCGGCGTTGCGAATGCGCCAGATTTTTCGGAACGGCTGCCCCCCATTCAGCTTCCAGCCGTCGGAGATGGTCACGTCGCCAACCCACCACGCCTCGTCGAAGGCGTTGATGGTGCTGGTCAGGTACGGTTCGGGGTCGACCACATCGGCGACGACGTAGTTTTTCAGCCCCCTGCCGATGGACTGCAGGGTGAGATGCATGTGGATGCCGGTTGAATTGCCGGTTGAGCCGGCAATGCCGATCACGTCGCCCGCGTTGACGTACTGGTTCTCCTTGACTGTCGCTTCGGCGAGATGCCCGTACCAAGTGACGAAATTCGCGGTTCCCCACGTATGGGCGATGCGAACGTAGTTGCCATAGCCCCGCTTGTCGAAGCCGACCTTGTTCACGATGCCGCGCTGCGACGCGCGCACCGGGAGCGCCTCTTTTGTCGGCTTCTTGGGCGCGAAGTCGATGCCCTCGTGCAGTTGAAGGCGGTAGGGCGCGAAGGGGTAGCTGCGCGGCGAGTTGAACCGTCTGGAGATCACATACTC
>JADLHH010000284.1 GCA_020848855.1 Anaerolineae bacterium
CGCCACACCCACATCGCGCCCGGTGCGAGCCGCCCCTGACGGCACAGCTTGCCGTAGGCAGCGAGCGCCGCCGGATAGCGCGTCAGCAGCGCAGTCGCCAGCAGGCTGGTTTCGGTGCGCCCGGCAGCATTACTGCCGATAGCAAGGATAGGCTGTCTGGTCAGAAGGGGATCGCCGGCGAGGTAGGTGATCGGCATGGAGAAAAATACAGGGGGCACGTGCAATCTTCGATTGCCTGGTCGTGCCCCTGTGAACTATCGTTACGCGCTGGCGGCGTTGGCGCTCGCGCTCAGGTCGAGCCGCACACCGGGACTCATCGTCGAGGTGAGGACGGCGCGGCGCAGATAGACGCCCTTGACGCCTGCCGGCTTCACGCGGTTGACCGCATCGACGATTGCCTGGGCGTTTTCGAGCAGGCGCTCTGGGCTGAAGCTCGCCTTGCCGACCGGAATATGCAGGTTGCCCGTCTTGTCGTTGCGGAACTCGACGCGACCGGCTTTCAGTTCCTCAATGGCGCGCGGCAGGTCGTCCGGCTGCACGACCGTGCCGGCTTTGGGGTTCGGCATCAAGCCGCGCGTGCCGAGGATACGCCCCAGACGACCGACTTTCGGCATCATGCCCGGCACTGCGAGCGTGGCGTCGAATTCGAGGAAGTTTTCGGTCTGAATGCGGCGGATGACTTCGTCGTCGGCGATCAGGTCAGCGCCGGCAGCTTCGGCGGCGCGGGCGTCCTCACCTTCGGCGAAAACCAGCACACGCACGGTCTTGCCCAAGCCATGCGGCAGCAGAACGGTGCTGCGCACCTGCTGGTCGCTGTGGCGCGGGTCAATGCCGAGGTGAAAGTGCAGTTCGATGGTTTCGTCGAACTTGGTGTTCGCCATGCCCTTGATCATGCCTACGGCGTCTTTCAAGGGGTAGTTCTGCTGGCGGTCGAACTGTTTTTCGAGCGTCAGGTAACGCTTTCCATGCTTTGCCATCGGTTTCACTCCTGTGGTTCAGCGGGTTGGCAAACCCTCCCACGAACGAAAAATGTTGAGCGGTGAGCCGTAGGGGCGTTACATGTAACGCCCCTACAGAACCCAACCGCAGGTGAGCTTAATCCGTGACTTCCACGCCCATCTGCCGGGCGGTGCCTTCAAGCTGGCGGACAATCGAGTCGATGTTCTGCGTGTTCATGTCCTTGCGCTTGATCTCGGCGATTTCGGCAAGCTGCTTACGCGTGACCTTGCCGACCTTCTGCGACTGCGGAACCGGCGACCCCTTATCGATACCCGCCGCCTTCATGATCAGGAACGTGCTCGGCGGGCTTTTCAGCTCGAACCGGAACGACCCGTCCATGAAAATGGTGATTTCCGCCGGGATGATCTCGCCGATGCGGTTCGACGTGCGGGCATTGTAGTCCTTGCAGAACGCCATCAGGTTGATGCCGTGCTGCGCCAGCGCCGGACCGACGGGCGGAGCCGGGTTGGCTTTCCCGGCGTTCAACTGCAGGGTGACGACTGCCTTGACTTTCTTTGCCATGAATTTCTCTCCTGTGGTTCAGCGGGTTGGCACACCCTCCCACGAACGATAAATACAGTTAAAAGGGTCAAGTTAAAAGTTGAAAGGGGTTTAGCCCACTGACTTTTAACTTTCTTTTAACTGACTGCTAGATTTTCTCGACTTCCCGATACCCGACCTTGATCGCCGTTGTGCGACCAAAGAAGTTGACGGTGACCCGTACCTGCGCCTTGGCGGTGTCAATGGCGTTGACGACACCCGGAACGTTGTACAGTTGGTCATTGACGATGCGCACGCGCTGCCCAACGCGCAGCGGCGGCGCGACCTGTTGCTTTGTGATCTGCATGGGGTGTTATATCTTCTCGACTTCTAGGAAATCCAGTTCGACCGGGGTATCCCGACCGAAGAAATTGACCATCACGCGCACCTTCGACTTGTCCGGGTCGATAGCGGCGACCGTTCCGGGGAAGTCGTTGAACGGTCCGCTGATGATGCGGACGCGCTGACCCACCTTGAACGACACCTTGACCTTTGGCGCTTCGTCGGACATGCGATCCATGATTTGCTTGACTTCTTCCGGGCGAAGCGGCGTCGGGTCGTTACCCATCCCGACGAAACCGGTGACGCCCGGCGTGTTGCGCACGACGTACCACGAGTCTTCGTCCATCTTCATTTCGACGAGGATATAGCCGGGGAACACGCGCTTTTCGACCGTCTTGCGCTTGCCCTCCTTGACTTCGATTTCTTCCTGCGTCGGCACGATCACGTCGAAAATCTTATCGCGCATCCCCATCGTTTCGATGCGCTGCTCGATGGCGTGGCATACTTTCTTTTCGTAGCCGGAATAGCAGTGAACGACGTACCACAGCTTCTCGCTCGACGGCTTGACCTGCCCGTCGTCGAGAATTGGCGGCGCGTCACCGTCATCGGTGCTGCTGTCATCCAGATACACCGGCTCGGCGTCGTAATCCTGATAGTTTACGTCGTCAGGCATTCAGAAACTCCTCAATTCCACGACCGGAGGACGGCTTAATACGTCGCCCGGCGGTTGTTGTAGCGGTAGACGAAGAACCCGCCAGCGACCGCAATCAGCATCGCGCCGATCAGAATGATCGGATTCGCAAGCCCGATGCGGAACAGTTCCGTGAAGATGAAACTGATCGTCCCCAGCGCGAGCGCGCTGGCGATCAGCGTGATCAGCACGATAACCGTCAGACGGCGCCATTCCTCGCGGGTGGGCCAGACCACCTTTTCGAGTTCGGAGCGCACGCCCTCAAAATAGCCGCGCAGCCCGCCGACGGTTCGCGTCGCCAGATTGCCGCTGTCTTCCTCTTCGACCTGTCGGCGGCGGCTGGGAGTCGCCCGACCCTTGCCAGCGGTGACGCCGCGCTCTTCGACGGCTTCGTCCTGTTCTTCCACGAGTTCAGCGGGGCGGTTCGAGCGACGGCGACGCCCGGTCTTTTCCTCGCCCTCAATCGTTTTGTCGGCTGACATGGGTAACTCCTTAAATAACGCCGCGTTCAGTTTTGTGGTCGGTTATGAAAGACACCGCCGCAAGGGGCGGTGTCTTCGGGTGTAAACAGGGGCACTAGGACTCGAACCCAGAATGACGCTTTTGGAGAGCGTTGTGTTACCATTACACCATGCCCCTAAATGGCGCCACAGTGTTATTGTACTATGGCGGGGTGCATCCGGTCAATTACTTCGTCTCGCGGTAGACCACGTGACGCCGCAGGATCGGATCGTATTTCTTCAGTTCCAGACGCCCCTGGTCATTGCGGCGGTTCTTCTGTGTGTAGTACATATGCCCGCTCTCGCTGCTGCGCATCTTGACCAGGAGGCGGTTGCCCTTCTTCGCCATAATCTCTATCCTAGATTGTCGCTCGGTCTGACGGACATAAAGCTCCAAATGGGGCTTGAACCCATGACCTCTCCCTTACCAAGGGAGTGCTCTACCACTGAGCTATTGGAGCGCTCGAAACCGGCTAGTTAAACCAGCCCAGTGGGCCGGGCAGGACTCGAACCTGCGAAGGACTTAGTCCAGCGGATTTACAGTCCGCCCCCTTTGCCTCTCGGGACACCGACCCATAACTTGTGAACTTGCCAGAGCCGCCGAAGAGGCTCGAACTCTTAACCGTCCGCTTACAAGGCGGATGCTCTGCCATTGAGCTACGGCGGCGCAGGTACGCATTTTATCATGCGCCGACGCCGAAGTACAAGCCCATCTCGCACGGCGGGCAAAGCAAGGGAATTGTAATGGACGGCTCGCGTGCTGTCAATGCGTAATCGGCGCGGAGAACGCTGGCTCTCGAAGGATGTTTGTAGGGGCACACGGCGTGCGTCCCTACCCAGCGTATCAGGCTAGACGACTACACCGCCTGCGCCAGCGCCGCCAGCACCGCCGGCAGAAGCTGCTTCTTGCGCGACATCACCCCCGGCGCGTCGAGCGTGTCGTCGTCCAGATGGGCATACGGCAGCGCCGTCACGATGCGCGGCATCCCAACCGCCACCAGCCGGCTGTTGCCGCGCACCACGTCCGTTACCATCAGCAGCGCCAGCGCCAGCCGTTGATTCTCGACCAGCCTGCCCAGCGCTTCGCGGATATCGTCCAGCCGCCCCGGAAGCTCCGAGAAGTTCGATACTTCCACCTGGGCGATGCCCACCCGGAAGCTGCTCTCGTCGTAGAACTTGATGTCGCTGCTGACGATTTCCTCCGACGGGCGGCTGCCCAAGCCGGCGCTCGCCGCCAGCAGCGCCTCGCCCAGTTCGGTGATCGCATCGTTGACTTGATCGTCGCTGGCGTGGCTGGGCTGCAATCCCGCCATACGCGCCAGCCTGAGCGCCGCCGCGTGATCGCGCGGGGTCGCCGTCGGCGAGCGGAAGATCAGCGTGTCTGACAGGATGCCGCACAGCAGCACCCCGGCGATGCCCGCCGGGAACGTCTTGCCCGCTTCGACGCCGCGCTCCAGCACCAGCGTCGAGCAGCTTCCGACCGGATCGACGTGGAAGCGGATCGGCACAGCGGTCGGGATCGTGCTCAGGCGGTGGTGATCCAGCACCTCGATCACCTCGGCTTCTTCCAGCCCGGCGACTGCCTGCGATAGCTCGTTGTGATCGACCATCACCACCCGCCGTTTGGGGGGCGACATCAGCGCGGCGCGGCGACACAGCCCGACGTAGCAGCCGTCATCATCGACGACAATGAAATCGTCCTGCTCGGTGCGCAGCGCCTGCCCCAGTACGTCGCGGGCGAAATCCTCGTCGTTGAGGATGGCGCTGTCGGAGTCGATGGCGTTATCGGCGGGCAGGTCGAATTCCTTCGCCAGCGCCAGCACCGAAGTCGAACTGAGCGCGTCGGCAAGGTGGGCGAACAAGCCCGCGCCGGAAAGCAACCCCAACGGCTTGCCTGCCGCGTCGAGCAGCGGCGCGGGGCGGCGCGTCCGGGCGATCATCTGGCAGGCATTGAGCAAGGTTTGCCCCTGCTGCAAATGCGGCAGCGATTCGGTCAGGTCGCCGACGCGCGGGCGCACGTCGGTGATCAGCGTGGGCGCGTCGACACCGAAGCGCGCCAGCGCAAACGCCGTCTGCGAATTGACCTGCCCGGTGCGACCGGGGAGGTAGCTCGTCGGGTTGATCTCGTTAAGCAGCCACGCATAGCCCACCGCCGACGCAATCGCGTCCATATCCGGGTTGCGATGTCCGATCACGAGGATACTGTCTGGAATTGGCATGGGTTCCTCACAAGTTAAAAGTTGAAAGCACAACGCCAAAAGTACGCATACGCGCTTCGTTCAATTTCAGCGAAAGCAAGAAAGCACTACTTTTAACTTGTCACTCTAAACTTTTGACCACCCAATGATAAAGGATTTCCGCGCCGAAATACAGCGTGCGCCGAAACGCGCGCCGCGCTACAATCCAGCTAACACGATTCGCAGGGGGATCACGGATTGAAGCGATTACTCTGGCTGGTTCTGCTGCTGACGCTGACCGCCTCGGCAGCCTGCACGACCCCGCGCGGTCTGGGACCTCAGGACATCCCGACGCTCGCCTCGCTCGATGATCTGGCGACGGCGCTTCCCCTCACCCAGAACGCGCCGCCCGCTCCGTTCAACGGCACGCTGACCGCCTTCGCCAACGTCGATAACACCCTGCCATCACTGGCGGGCTGGCGCTACCTCGTCCAGTTGGATTTCGAAGGCGTATTCGCCGATACGCCGCGTCAGGCACGCGCTTCGGCGCGCGCGGAAGTGTGGTTCAACCAACTGGCGTCGGCGCGGCGCATCACGATCAGCACGTCCGGCGGGTTGATCGGGCTGGAAGAAGATGCGTCAAGTGAAGCTGTACGTCTGGGACCGGACGCCTTCCTCGTGCAGAACGGCACGTGCAGCCGCGATACCCCCGACGCCATCATCGCCGCCGACCTGCGCGCCGGTGAACTGGTGGGCGGGGTGAGCCGCGCCACGCCGGGCGGCAGGCGCGCCGTGATCAACGGCGAGGAAGTCTACCTGTACACCTTCGCGCCCGAAGACCTGATCCTGCCGTCGATCCGCATCGGTGACAACGGCTCGTACACTGTCACCGGCGGCGAACTGTGGATTTCGCCGTCGAATAATGCGGTCGTGCGTTTCTATCTCAATCTCGACGTGCAGAACGTGGTGATCTTCGACCGTCCGCTGCCCGTCAGCGGACAAATCTGGATGCGCTACGACCTGTACGATATCGGCGAAGCAGCGAACATCACGACGCCGTTCGGGTGCTGAACGACGACGCTACGCCCCGGCGGCGGTGGTCAACTGCGCGACCAGTTGGTCGACCGAATACTGCCCGCTCGCAAGCTGCGAAACTGCCCCCGACGGGCTGATGACGAAATGCGGAGTCGCCGCTGTATCGGTGATTACGCTGCCGAACTGCGTGACCAGATCGCGGATCATATCCGGCGGCGCGACGGCGAAGACCCAGGGGAAGTTTTCGCGCATGGCGTATTCCGCCAGGCTCGCCGTCGTGTCGCTCGGTCCGACACTGACCGACACATAGACGTAATCGCCTTCGCCAAGCAGCTCGCGCACGGTGCGCACCTCGCGCTGCTGGGTAAGGCAGTCGGCGCAATCGGTCGCTATCACCCCGACATAGACCGTTTTTCCGGCGAAGTCGGCGAGCGTGAACGCAGCGCCGGTCGCCGCATTGGTCAGGCGCATGGTCGCCCAGCCCGGCAGCGCCGATCCAGCGCGCAGCGCGTCCTCAAGCGGCGATCCTTCGGCGCTTTCGGCGGGCGATTCGAGCGTGGCAATCGGCGTGCTGACGCTCGTGTTCAGCGTAGACGCAGCGGGTGAACACGCGGCGATCAGGACGATCAGCAGGGCGGCAAATATGGCAAATCGGGTCATGGGACTGTCGCTCCCGAACCGAACACACGTACCAAGTTTGCCATCTTTCCTTACAATTCGCTTGCGGGGCGCATAAGGCGGCGATGAGATATTTCGCGGTCTAGCCGCGAAAACATGCGGTTAGCCGCGCGACGATGCCACGATCCGGGCGGCGACTTCCGCCAGCAGCGATGCCATGTAGCCTTCCGCCGGGCAGCCGAGCGACGAATCCTGCACGTAGAACGTTTCGGCGCTGTCGCGCACGATCATCCCGGCGCGCCCGTAGGCGTGCGTGACGATCTGCACCTGCCAGTCGCCGTATGTGTGAACAGTCTGTGAGACGCGCGCCGTCTGATCGAGCCAGTCGCCGTAGATCGCCTCGAACGGCGGCGGCTCGGCTCCGCGCGCCCGCATGACGGCGTAGATCACCGCCTGGCACACGTCGGCAAACCCGGCGGCGGCACAGTCGATTTCCACGTCGCGCAGGTTAACGTTCGGGTTGATGGCGTACAGTTGATCGGTAAAGACGCGGGTGAGTTCGGGGGCGAAGGTGAGCCACCGCTGAATCGTCAGCCGAGCCGGGATGGCGGCAAGCACCGCCGCGCGCACGTCGTTGAGTTCCGCCCCCGCCTGATCGATGTGTCCCAAGCCGGTGAAGTCCTTCGGCTCGAACAAGGCGACACCGAACTCCGGCGGCAGGTGATGCGCCTCACGGAACGCCCGGATCGGCACGAACGGGCGCGAGACGCCGTCAATGGTCAGGCGCATGAAATTCGGTGTTCATCCGCTGAACCAGCCGGCGAATCTCGTCGATCATCGCGGTCGGCAGGCGCAGTTCCCGCCCCACCCACAGCGGATCGTAGAAGCGCTCGTCGCGCGCCGCCACCAGCTTCCAGATGCCCGCCGCTTCGTCGTAGCGCCCCAGCTCGTGCAGAGTCAGCGCCATGCCCGCCAGCGACATGGTGTAATTCGGGCGCAGCGCCGTCGCCCGCTCGTAATCGGTGAGCGCTTTGGCGTAGGCGCGGTGCGTGAAGTACAGTTCGGCGCGGTTGTTATACGCCCGGTAGTACTGCGGTGCGAGCGCCAGCACGGCGTCGTAGTCCGCGAACGCGCCGGATTCGTCGCCGCTGCGCCGCCGCAGCACCGCCCGGTCGAAGCGCGCCTCGATGTGCGCCGGGTTCAGGCGCAGCGCGTCGCCCAGATCGGTGATTCGCCCTTCGTGATCCTGCCGGACACGCGTCAGCGAGCGGTTGAACACGATTTCGGCGTGCAGCTCATCGTCAGTGGGAACGGGCAGGCTCGCCGCTTCGGCGGTGCGCTGCTGGACGATTTCCGCGTGTTCCGGCGGCGTCGGCGCGATTGCACCGAACATCATGGACTGGAAGCGCTGTTCGGTCAGCGTCTTCACCGTCTCAGCAAATGTCTCCGACGTGAGCGGCAGCCCGTAATAGCGGCGCAGGATGACGAGTTCCTTCGGCAGCGCGCCCGCCACGAACGAAGCATCCCCTACCCGCAGCGGCACGATATTGCGACGTGTGGTAACCGCGTGCTCGATCTCGCGCGACAGCGACTCGTCGGGCTTTTGCAGAAGCTCGACCATGCCGGAAGCGACCACGATCAGAAAATGCGCCCGCGCCTCGATCTGCGCCAGATCAACCTCGTCGCGGTCGTTGAAGGCGCTGGCGTCCATGAACACGTCGCAGCCTTCCGCCCGCAGCGCGTGGAACAGCGCCAGCGCAGCCGAAAAGCCGTATCGGCGGCGGTAACTGATGTAAACGGTTCGGTCATTCATAACCTAATTCTAACATTCAACTCGTCAGCAATGCGTGAGGAATATTCGACCTTGCCGTAGAAAAGCGAGAGACCGAAGTGCGCCGTCAGCAGTTGCGCCGGGCTGCGGTGCTGATCCCTGCCGGGAGCGAAGCCGACCACTGGAGTCGATTCGGCGCGATCCTGTACGTAGACCCGCCAGCGTAATTCGCGGCAGTCGGTGTAGCGCAGCTCAAAGACGTGGTCGCCCACCTGCCCGCCGAACACGAGCGTGCCGCCCCAGTCGGTCACATCCAGCCGGGTGAGGCTGGCGGGCGCGTCTTCCGGCAGCCCCAGTAGCAGCGGCAAGGCGTTCGCCGGGTCGCTCATTCGTCGGCAGCCCCACTCATGCCGCCGTCGCTCCCGCCCATGTCGGCTTCAATGCGTTCGGGGTCGTCGCCCTTCATCAGCCGCTCGGTAATTTCACCAAACGCCGGGTCGCTGATGGCTTCATCCTGCCCAAGCTGGTGCATCATCCTGCCGACTTCCCGGCTGTCGCCGCCTTCCAGCACTGACAGCATCTCACCCGAATCCATGCCGGTGTAATCGCGGCTCGGCTTCTGGATCGCCACCCGGCTGATGAGGCGGGTCAGGTCATGGCTGCCGCAGTGCGGGCACGTATGCGCGTTTTCGGCATTCGCCGCGTCGTAGTCCTTGTACGTCTTATAGAACAGCGCCGCCTTACGCCCGCATACATTGCAGCGGTAATCGTAAACTGGCATAATGTCGCTCCTTGAACCTAATTCGTGATTATACTGGAAGCCCCTTTCGATGCTCAACGATCCGCCCCCGGAGCGGCGCAAACAACACCCACTCGAACGCGACCCCGTCGCGCCGCCGTCCCCGGACCCGTCAGGCGGGCAGCCGCCGCGCCCGCAGGTGATCCTGCACATCCCGTCGGTGCGCCCGACGGTGACCTACGCCATCATCGCCCTCAACGTGATCGTGTTTCTGATCCGCGCGACTTCGCCGCAGCTTGACGACCAGATTCTGGTGTGGGGCGCGAACAACGGGCGTGACGTGGTTACTAACGGCGAGGTTTACCGCCTGCTCACGTCGATGTTCCTGCACGCCAGCATCTACGACTTTCGCGGCGACTTCGCGCTGCAAAACAGCCTGCACATCATTTTCAACATGTACATTCTGTACGTGATGGGCACGCAGGTCGAGCGGCTGTTCGGGCACGTCCGCTTCGCCGCCGTCTACCTGCTGGGCGGGCTGGCGGGTTCGGTGCTGAGCGCGGTGCTGGGCAGCGACAACAGCTACTCGGTCGGCGCGTCGGGGGCGGTTTTCGCCGTGATCGGCGCGGAGTTCATCTACCTGTACCAGCACCGCAAGCTGCTCGGCGCGCGCGGGCGCGCCCAGATGCGCAGCCTGCTCTATCTGGCGGTGATCAACCTGTTCTTCGGGGCGCTCACCAGCGTCGCCGGAGCGGGCATTCGGGTGGATAACTGGGCGCACCTCGGCGGCTTGATCGGCGGGTCGGTGCTGGCATTCGCCATCGGACCGATCTACATCGTGCGAAGCCACCCGGAACACCCCAACGAACTGCTGGGCGACGACATCAACCCGCTCAAAAACCGCTACTGGGTGTTGTCAGTCTATGTCATTATCCTGATGGTGATCCTGATCGCCGCTCGCAGCTTCGCCTGACGCCAGCTTCGCGGCAGCGCGCTGCGCCTCGCTCAGTTCCCAGCGCAGGATCGCCATCTGCTGGGCGATGTCCTTGTTTTCGCGCGCCAGCCGGGTCAGCACCGTCGAAAAATGCAGCAGGATGAACAGCATGAAGATGATCGCCACCAGAAACAGCGCGGCGGGCGGGTAGGTCACGACCCCAAGCAGCGCCGCGAACGAATCGAGCAGCGGGCGCGACACGCTCAGAATGATCAGCACGATAGTGGTCGCCAGCCACAGCAGCGAATAATCCTCGCGCAGCTTGCGCTGGCGCACCAGCTCCAGCACGAACACCAGCCCCGCCACCGACGCGGCGAGACCGAACAACGTTGCGCGATCAATCTCAATCATGGGAAACTCCCGGCACTCAGCGTTCAGCCGTCAGCTTTTAGCCAGAAGAAAATACCCGTAAATCGCCGGAACGCCAAGCCCGGACATGCCGGCGTGAGGATGCGGCGCACCGCCCGTACTCGTCGCAGCGCAAATTCGCTCGGTCTTTCGCTGATGGCTGAATGCTGACCGCTGATAGCCCCATGAATCAAAAACGCCACCCTTGCGGGTGACGCTCTGTGGCTTCTACGTGTCGGTAGAACGAACTTAGATAACCACGACGTTGCTGGCTTGCAGACCTTTCGGTCCCTGTTCCAGCGTGAATTCAACCTGCTGCCCTTCTTCGAGCGAACGGTAGCCGCTGCCCTGAATGGCAGAGTAGTGCACGAAAACGTCCGGTGCGCCATTACGAGCGATGAACCCGAAACCCTTCGTGCTGTTGAACCACTTTACAGTGCCTTGAATTCGTTCGGTCGCCATGCCGAACCACTCCTTAAAATACCACCCCTCACGGGGCAAGAACTAAGAGAAATAGAACGTCGTGTTTCATATTCAACTCCATTCGTTCTACTCACGGCAAATCATAGTCGGATCAGTTTGGAAAGTCAAGCGAAAATTCTACGCTTTATAGTCTTGACAAATAAAGAACTTTTGTTCTAGAATCCATAAAACACCAATGATGAGGACAAAAAAGTTATGGCAAAGGTGCGGTTCACGAGCCACCTCAAACGCTTCTTTCCCGACCTCACCAATGGCGAAATGGTCGCCGGAAATACCGTCGCGGATGTAGTCGCCGCGCTGGATATCCGGCATCCCGGCTTGGGCAGCTATCTCGTGGACGAGCGCGGCGCGCTGCGCAAACACGTCAACATCTTCATCGGCGATACGCTGGTGCGCGACCCGCAGCGTCTGCAAGACCCGGTCGGCGATGAGACGCTGGTCTACATCTTCCAGGCGCTCTCCGGCGGATGAGCCAAAAAGGACTGAGGACTGAGACACGAGGACTGAGAAAAGACATTTCTCACCGGAATTTAGCTGCTCACCAATAGCTCAGTCCTTCTCTTTTACCCAGCACTCAGCACCCGGCACTCGGTACTTGAATAAGGAGAAAAACATGCTGCTCTTGGGGACTCGTAAAGGCTTGATCACGTATGAACGGAACGGCAGCGACTGGCATTTCACCGGCGAAGCCTTCCGCGCCATCCCGATCTCGTATGCGGCGACAGACCCGCGCAGCGGGACGCTGTGGGCGTGCCTGGATCACGGTCACTGGGGACCGAAGCTGCACCGCTCGCGCGACGACGGCAGGACGTGGGATGAGATCGAGACGCCCAAGTACCCCGAAGGCGTGACCCGCAGCGACGGGCAGCCTGCGACGCTCTCCTACCTGTGGTATCTCGCGCCGGGCGGCAAAGACCAGCCGGCGCGGATTTACCTGGGCACGGAGCCGGGCGGCTTGTTCCAGAGCGACGATGGCGGCGACAGCTTCCATCTGGTCGAGACGCTGTGGAATCACCCGTCACGGCAGGAATGGTGGTTCGGCGGCGGGCGCGACCACCCCGGCTGCTGCTCGATTGTGGTTGACCCGCGCGACAGCCGTCATGTGATCATCGGCATCAGCGTCGGCGGGGTATTCGAAACCTGCGACGGCGGCGAGACCTGGCAGGGACGCAATCAGGGGTTGAACGCCTGCTACATGCCCGACCTGCACCCGGAATACGGGCACGATCCCCATTTCATGGTCGCTTCGCCAGCCAACCCGGACGTGCTGTGGCAGCAGAATCACTGCGGGCTGTTCCGCTCGACCGACGGCGCGCAGACCTGGCAGGACTTGTCCGCCCCGCCCGCCTATTTCGGCTTCGCCATCGCGGTCGACGACAAGGATACGGAGACGGCGTGGGTCGTCCCGGCAATCGACGCCGAATACCGCATGGCGGTGGATCGCTCGCTGTGCGTGTGCCGCACCGAAGACGGCGGCAGGACGTGGACGGCGTTCCGAAGCGGGCTGCCGCAGGACACCGCCTACGACCTCACCTTCCGCCACGCGCTCGATAAGCAGGGCGACACCCTGGTCTTCGGCACGACCACCGGCAACGTCTATGTATCGGATGATCGCGGCGAGAACTGGCGCTGTATCGCCAACAACCTGCCGCCGATTTACTCGGTGCGCTTCGCCTGAGCGAACAAACTGCGCCGGGCAATATCGGCAAAATCATCTGGACGGATTTGACCGTCCCCAACGCGGACGAAGTGCGGGGCTTCTACGCCGCCGTGACAGGCTGGAAGCCAGAGCACGTTGAGATGGGCGACTACAATATGCTCGCCACAGATGGCACACCGAGCGCGGGCGTATGCCGCGCCGACGGCGTGAACGCGAACCTGCCGCCGCAGTGGCTGATCTATATCACCGTCGCCGATCTCGACGCGAGCATCGCCGAATGTCAGCGGCTCGGTGGAAGCATCATCGACGGACCGCGCGCGGCGGGAAACAACCGCATGTGCGTGATCCGCGACCCGGTGGGCGCAGTTGCGGCGCTGTATGAATAACGCTAACCTCGACTGTGTTCGTCATGCTCAGTCGAGGTTGCTATGTCCTTACACATTCAAGCGGCGCTGCTGCGCCAAGCCAACACCCCGTTCACTATCGAAACACTGACACTCGACAATCCGCGCGCCGGCGAAGTGCGCGTGAAGCTCGCCGCCTGCGGCGTGTGCCACAGCGACTATCACCTCGTTTCCGGCACGACCCGCCACCCCATGCCGGTCGTGTGCGGGCACGAGGGCGCGGGCGTGGTCGATGCCGTCGGCGCAGGCGTCACCAGCGTCCAGCCGGGCGATCACGTCGTCCTCAACTGGTGCCCCGCCTGTGGCGAGTGCTTCTACTGCCAGCACGACCAGCCCAACCTGTGCGACACCTTCACCGCGCCCATCTGGGCGGGGACGATGCTCGATGGCACGACCCGCCTCTCGCTCAATGACGACCCGGTTTACGCCTACTGCGGGCTTGCCGCCTTCGCCGAATACACGGTCGTACCGGAGCAAAGCTGCATCAAAATTCGAGGTGACGTGTCGCTGATCACGGCGTCGCTGGTCGGCTGCGCGGTGGCGACCGGCGTCGGCGCGGCGCTGTACACTTCGCCGGTGCAGCCCGGCGAGAGCGTGGTCGTGATCGGCTGCGGCGGCGTCGGGCTGAACACGCTGCAGGGCGCGGCGCTCGGCGGCGCGGCGACCATCATCGCCGTAGACAGCAACCCGGCAAAAGAAGCGCTGGCGCGGCAGTTCGGCGCGACCGATTTTGTGGTTTCGAGTGATCAGGTGCTGGACGACATCCGGGCGCTAACCGGCGGGCGCGGCGCGGATCGTGCTTACGAGGCGGTCGGCTTGCCAAAATTGCAGGAACTGGCGCTCGACGCCGCCCGCCCCGGCGGTTCGATTGTGCTGGCGGGCTTGTCGCCGATGGGGTCGTCCACCAACCTGCCCGGCGCGGTCATCACCCGGCAGGAAAAGACCATCAAGGGCAGCTACTATGGTTCGGTCGACGCCCGCCGCGACTTCCCGCTGCTGATCGACTACTACGTCGACGGCAAGCTGAAGCTGGACGAGCTGGTTTCGCGCACGTGGCGGCTGGACGAGATCAACGCGGCATTTGACGAGATGCTCACCGGCGGCGTAGCGCGCGGCGTGATTGTGTTCTAGGCGAAACCGTAGGGGCGCAGCGCTGCTGCGCCCTTCTGTTCCACCCGTTTACTCGGCTTTCGCGGGCTGGTAAATCAGCGCGACGACGCCGTTGCCGAACGCGCGCGATTCCACCAGTTCGAGTGTCGCGGTGGTTGCTTCGGTGAACAGGCGCTGCCCCTTGCCCAGCACCACCGGGTACACCAGCAGCCGGAAGCGATCCACGAGGTTGTTCGCCATCAGCGTCTGAATCAGATTGCCGCTGCCATGCACCACAATGTCGGGACCGTCTTCCTGTTTCAGCCTGAGGATTTCTTCCACGATATTGTCGCTGATCAGCACCGAGTTGTTCCACTCCAGCGTTTCCAGCGTCGTCGAGACCACGTACTTGCGCGTGCTGTTGAAATACACCGCGCCGGGGTCGTCATCTTCTGTGCGATTGGGCCAGGCGGCAGCAAAAGCCTCGTAGGTCACGCGCCCCAGCAGCAGGGGTTCATCGGCGGACGTTTCCTCGCCCTTGAAGCTGGCGATGTCGTCGTTCCAGTACTTGAACGTCCACGCCGGGTTTTCGATGACGCCGTCCAGCGAGATGAATTCCGTGACGATAATCTTGCGCATGATGCTCTCCTTTATCCTTCGTTCTAGAACAAATGTATCACAACGGAGGCGCATCCGTCTTGTACAAAAACGCAGTCAGGGAGATGTGTTCAGCAGGGCGATTTTGGCGGGCGTCTCCCCGGCGTAGCGCTTCATCGCCCGCGTCAGGTGCGGTTGATCGTAGTAGCCGGCTTCGGCGATGGTGTCCAGTATCGACCAGCCGCGCCGCAGCAGCGTGATCGCACGGCGGGCGCGCTCGATCTGCTGAATGGTGTTGTAGGTCAGCCCGGTCGCTTGCAGGAAGCGGTACTGCACGGCGCGAGCCGACAGCGGGTACGGGCTGCCGTCCAGCACCGCGTCGATCACCGGGTCGTGCGCCAGCACCCCGGTACGTACCAGCCGATTCACGAACGTGTCGGCGTTGTCGAAGTCCGGGAACTGCCACGCCGACCCCTGCAGCCAGAACGACCCGCTCGACGCTTCCGGCAGCGTCAGGTCGCGCCGATCCATGATCATTTTCGTGGGCAGATGCGGCAGGAACGTGCCAAGCCGGAAGATGATGCCGAAGAACTCGGTATCCGCCGGATAGTTTGCCTCGGTCGCGCGGGTTTCAGGACCGCGCACCGTGAAGCTGGTTTTGCCCTGATAGCGGGTGACGACCATTTCCGTCTGGCTGGCAGCCGTCGACATGAACGACCCGGCGCGCTCGCTGTGCGAGCGCCAGACGGTTTCGACCAGCGGCGCATCGGATAAGCGTTCGTCGAAGACAAGCTCCACGTGTGCGCTCCTGTGCGAACTCGATATCGGATGGGGTCAGGCGACTGCGTCGTCTCGGTGTGTTGCGATTTTACGTGATGGCGGGGGGTGTTTCAAGCGGCGCTGCGTGCCCAGGATAACCGCATCAAGTTTCACACAGGGTATCCAATGGTTCACAACGCTCGTGTAGGGGCGAACCCACGTGTTCGCCCGTCGGGGCAGACACACAGGTCTGCCCCTACAAAACACTTATGACCCTTTTTGACCTAAATGGTTATTTTGATGCGATGACCCTGGCGTGCCTGCATCCTCTAATGATCGCGCTGTGAATTAGCAGTATGATTGTTACATCGTCGTAATTTATACGCGCTCAAATCCCAGAAGGGACACATATATGCGTCGGTCTTTCATGGTCACTGCCCTGTGCCTGTGCCTGCTGGTCGTGCTGCTCGCGCCGGTCGAGGGGCAGAGCGGCGTCGCCGATTGGACGTACATGCAGTATTTTGCGATGGACAACAACCTCGAAGGGAATCTGTACAACGACCTGACCGAACTACAGGAAGTCGGGAGTACCGACCGCGTGAATATCGTCGCGCAGGTCGATCGCATCGACGGCTACGAAACGCGCTTTGGCGATTGGACGGACACGCGCCGCTTCCTGCTTCAGAACGAGGGACAGCCGCAGTTAACTGCGGACGAAAAGATCGAAGAAATCCTGATGCTCGTTTACGCGCAGCCGGGTGAAGACCGGGAAGCCCTGCGCCAGCAGCTTCGCCAGATTCAAGATACCGACCCGGCGCGCTACGCCAGCCTGATTGCCGACACCGGTCTTGACCCCACCAATACGGCGTTCATCGACAAGCTTGTGGAAAGCCACGGGCTGGGGCGCGTGTTCGACACTGAGCCGGTCGAGACTCTGGGCGAAGTCGATATGGGAGACCCGGCGGCGCTGGCAGATTTCCTCACCTGGGCGATGCAGAATTTCCCGGCAGAACACTACGCCCTGACGATCAGCTCGCACGGATCGGGATGGCCCGGAAATGGTCCCGATGAGACTGACGAAGAGGACATGCTTCAGCTCCCGGAGATCACGGCGGCGCTCCAGCAGGCACTCGACGCGACCGGCGTGGAGCAGATCGACATCATCGGCTTCGACGCCTGCCTGATGGGTCAGCTTGAGGTCTACGAGGCGCTTGCGCCATATACACGGTACGTGATCGCATCGGAAGAAGTGATCCCCGGCAACGGTTGGGAATACGTCACACCGTTCAGCCAGCTTGCCGCCGACCCCGGTATGAGCGCCGAGCAGTTCGGAGCCAATATCATCGACGCTTACATGGCATACTATGCCGGTCCGGGCGCGCGCACTAAAGTTGACCTGCACCTCGTCGACACCAGCGCGATTCCAGCGGTGCTCGACGCGCTCGATGCGTTTGCCGCCGCTGCCGATCAGGACATGCTCGACAAGCTCTCGGCGCTCGGCGTTGCACGGATCAACGCGCAAATCTTCGGTGGGGAAGCGGGCGACGCGCTCAGCACAGAAGGCGGCTCGGCATACTTCGCCTCGGTCGACCTCGTCAGCCTGATGGAACTGGTCGGCGGGCAGGCGGACATCGATCCTGACCTGATGGATGCCGCTTTCGCTGTTTCGGACGCGGCGCAGGCGGCGGTCATTCACGGCGCTGCTGACACGTATTTGCCGGACGCGCACGGCATGGCGATCTATTTTCCGACCAACGCCCGCATCGCCGAGCTTCCCGTGCTGAACATGAATAACCTGATCCCCTACCCCGACGCGCTGCCGGGCATGGGCGCGTGGAGCACCTTCCTCTCGAACTTCCACAACACGATTGACACGGCGCTCACGCCGGACGCGCTGAAGATCAACATCACGCAGGTACTGCCCAATGGTGCGACTGCGAGCATTTACGATCCGCCGGTTGCAATCTTCGACACCGACGGACAGGGTATCGCCAACCTCGCCTTCACGTCGGTGCTGACGCTCGACGATGGCACGCAGATCATGGTCGATTATTCGCCGCTGGTTTTCGAAAGCCTGCTGCCGGATGGACGCGCCGTGCGCACCTTCCCCAGCGGCGAAAGCACGAGCAACTACTTCGCGTGGAATGTCGAAACGCTGATGATGAGTGACGGTACGACGCAGATTCCGAGCGTGTTGTTCGTCAACAACCCCGGCACCCCGCAGGGTGTGATCAGCGGGACGTATGTTTCGCAGCAGAACGGGCAGGAAGTCCCGGCGACGGTCATTTTCGACACCAACACGACGACGGCGGTCGGCACGTTCGGCACGAACGAGCAGGGCGCACCCTTCGAAATCAACGTGCAGCCCGGCGACAAGTTCTTCCCCAACTGGTACACCATTACCAGCGACGGGCTGACCGCCAACCGCGCTGACGATTTTCTCGCCTACAGCTTGGAGCCGTTCACCTACAGCTACGTGCCGGCAGCTTCCGGCAGCTATACCCTGACGATGATCATCCAGGACTTAGCCGGCAACACGTCGGTATCGTCGGCGGACTTGCAGATCGACAATACCGATCTCGACCTCAACTGGCGCGGCTTCAAGGACGTGGGTATGGGCATCAATTTCCTCTACCCCTGGACGTGGAGCGACCCCACCCAGCTTGCCGACGAAACCGGGCAAATCGACCAGGTAGTCATCAGCGATCCTGACGGCGCGATGTCGATTTACGTTGCCATGCGCGACGGCGACACGGACACCGTCGTGCAGGATATGATTGATTACGAAGGCGGGCTTCAGGACGCGCAGGTCGACCCGCCACAGCCGCTTGAGGAAGACCCGCAGGCAGGACAATGGTTCTCGTATACCTACACCGGCGACGACGGCAGCCCACGAAGCGGCGTCGTGATCGTCGTGCGCTCCGAGGAGAACAACGCGACCTACACGCTGGACGTGGACGCGCCGGACTCCCTGTACGACGAAGCGAATATCATCATCCAGCAGCTATACGGCAGCCTGACATTCTTCCCGCCGATTGAGTAAGTGGACTGGCTTTCCGGCTTGATGAGCGGCTCGGCGCGCAAAACGCCGAGCCGTTCTGCTTTACACGCCCAGAAACTCCGCGCCGGTTTCGCACACGATGCGGAAGCCGATGGACTGGTAGCGGTACAGCGGGTTGAGGAAGTAGTGGAAGTTGATGTTGGTACGCTTCTTGGGACTCATGAACGAGCCGCCGCGCACCACGCGCAGGATATCGACCGTCACGTCGGTGATTTCGCCGGACGCCGTCCCGTTCGAGCACCACTCCCACACGTTGCCGAGCAGGTCGCACACGCCGTACGGGCTGGCGCTCTTGGGGTACTGCGTGACCGGCGTCGAGCCTTTGGTTTCGCTCTCTTTGGTGGTACACAGCGTCGCGTCGAAGCGCGACCCCCAGGGATAGCGGTTGCCGGTATCGCCCTGCGCGCCCCGCTGCCACTGCTGCTCGGTCGGCAGCTTGACCGTCCAGCCGGTCTTGTAGCTCAGCCACTGGCAGAACGCCGTCGCCTCGTACCAGCACACGTAGGTACGTGGGTGGGTCGGCTGGCTGGCGGGCGCTTCAATCGCCTTCGGATGATCGGCGTGCCAGCGGCGCACTTCCAGCGACGACTGCCACCACACGGGGTTCTTGTAGCCGTCCGGCGCGTCGATGAACGCCTGAAACTGGGCGTTGGTGACCGGGTACTTGCTGATAAAGAATTCGGTGACCTCGAACGACTTCCGGCTGCGGTTGCGCTCGGTCATGACCTTGCCCGCCGGGACGCGGCACCATTCCAGCAGCGGCATTGCCGCCTTCAGGTCGAAGGGCGGCTGCGTCAGGATCGTCTGGTCGTAGATCGCCTTCAGGTTGTCTGGGTCGTAGTCCGGGAAGGTCGCCTGAAACGCTCGGAACGCCGTGCAGCCGAGCGAGCGAGTCGATTCGTCCTTCATGAGCAGCGCGATTGGTCCATATTCGCGCTGGGCTTCGCGGACGTATGCCTGCCGTTCGAGCGCCGATTCCGCCTCGCGCACCATGGCGTTGATGTTGATGAAACGCGACATGTAGCGGCTTTCCTGCACCTGTTTGAACAGGAAGACCGCCTTGTCATAGTCGCCGCTGCGGAAGGCGCGCACCGCATCGTCGAACATCGCCTTGCCTTCCGCTTCGGACAGCACCGAGCCGTCGGGCTTGCCGTTCGGCGGCGTGATGATGGCAGATGGGGTGACTGCCGATGTGACGACCGGCGTCACGGTCGGAGTGGGCGCGGCATTGACCGCTGCGACGACGACTGCCGCGCGCTCGACCGCCACCTGCTGCAGCTTGCGTTCGGCGATGAAGATCGCCGAGAGCAGAGTCTTGACGGTGGTGACGTCCAGCCCTTTGGTCAGGTCGGCATACTGGATGTGCTTGAGGTGCGCGGGAACTTCAGTGCCCGGCTCGATGACGACCGGGAAGATTTCCTTCTTCAGGCTGATGGCGATTTCCAGCTCGCGCTTGCAGTATTCGGACTCCAGTGAGAATGGCGAGACGAGGAAGACGAAGCCATTGCACCAGTGGAGCCGCTTGACGATCTCGTCCCACCACTTCTGCCCGATGTGCAGCCGCTGGTCGTACCAGACATCATGCATGTCAAGCAGATCGATGATCTGCTTGCAGCGGTGTTTGTCAACACGAGCATAACTGATAAAAAGATGCATCAACCCTGCTCAAGTTCGTCTATCGACATGCGTTCGAATAGAGACGGGCTTGACCGGCTGACTGCACAGACAAACAGCCAACCTATCGGCGATTATAGTCTTCCTTGGCAAACCGGAGAATCTTGTTACAACATTGAGACGCCGCGACCTCGCGCCGCCGAACAAGAACGATCCCCCTCTACCGCCTCGCTTCGATGATCACGCCGTGAAGAACGTTAATGATTTGTTTACGTAGAGTATACACACAGTTAGAATGAAAGAAAATACACTTCTCATGAATTTCATGTAACTTTCACAGATCGTATTACCGGTACGACTATTTTCTTCGCCGCAGCGACAGTCGCGGGCGGCGCGCCCCGCCGAACTGCCGCCGCAGTTTCGTCCACACCCGCTCCGGGTACAGCCGGTCGGCGTTAGCGTCGATCTTCTCGTGCAGCCGCTCGATCACGTCGATCACGTCGCCCTGCCCCGACCAGTTCTCGCGCAGCACCTGATGATCGACGCTGGCAAGCCCCTTGATCCACATCAATACGAGCATCAGCACCCCGGCGTCGTCCGCCAGCCCGATCGCGCCGATCAGCGCTTCCGGCACAAAATCGAACGGGCTGAGGACGTATGCCGCCGCCAGCAGAAGCTGCCCCTTGAGCAAAAACGGCACGCGCTGATCGCGCGCCAGCCGCACCACCAGCGCCAGCAAGTCCGGCACGAACAGGATGATCTGCGCCGCCTGGTCGTCGGTGTGGGTGCTGATCCAGGCGCGGATTCGCCCGCGCCACGTTTCGTACCAGTCCGGCGACCGCTGCTCGATTTGCTGCTGATTCAGCCGCTCGATGCCGAGTTCCTCGAACGGGATAATCTGGTTGTCGGTCATTTCAGGTATTCCAGTAAATTGACGATCACGATAGGTCGCCCCACCACTTCCATTCAACCCTACATACGAAAAACCCCGTATTGGGTCGCATTGTTCGCTTGATTCGCGCAGGCGCTCAGCGCGAGTCCCAGCACCCGCCGCGTCTCCGGCGGGTCGAGGATGCCATCGTCCCACAGTCGCGCCGTCGAATAATACGGGCTGCCCTCGCGCTCATATTTGTTGAGGATCGGCGCTTTGAACGCCGCCTGCTCGTCGGGCGTCATGTCCGGCTCCCCGCGCCGCGCCAGTCCGTCGCGCCTGACGGTCAGCAGCACGTTCGCCGCCTGCTCGCCGCCCATCACGCTGATACGGCTGTTGGGGTACATCCACAGAAAGCGCGGGTTGTACGCCCGCCCGCACATGCCGTAATTGCCCGCGCCGAAGCTCCCACCGATGATCACCGTCAGCTTGGGCACGGCGGCGTTGGCGACGGCGTGCACTATCTTCGCGCCGGCTTTGGCGATGCCGCCGACCTCGTATTCGCGCCCAACCATAAACCCGGTCACGTTCTGCAAAAACAGCAGCGGGATGCTGCGGGCAGTGCACAGCTCGATAAAATGCGCGCCCTTCAGCGCCGATTCGCTGAACAGCACGCCGTTGTTGGCGATGATGCCGACCGGGTAGCCCTCGATTGCCGCGAAGCCGGTGACCAGCGTCGTGCCGTAATTCGCCTTGAACTCGCGGAAGCGGCTGCCATCGACTATCCGCGCGATCACCTCGCGGGCGTCATACGTCTCGCGGAAGGTCGCCGGCAGGATGCCGTATAATTCCTGGGGATCATACAGCGGCGCTTCGGATAGCTGCGGCGGGCGCGGTTTCGCCGGGCGATTCAGCGTCTCGACAATTCCGCGCACGATTTCGAGCGCGTGGTCGTCGTCCTCGGCGAAATGATCCGCCACACCGGAGATATGCGTATGAACGTATGCCCCGCCCAAATCCTCGGCGCTGACTTCCTCACCGGTCGCCGCCTTGACCAACGGCGGACCACCCAGAAAGATCGTCCCCGTCCCCTTGACGATCACCGCCTCGTCGGACATCGCCGGGACATAAGCGCCGCCCGCCGTGCAGCTTCCCATCACCGCGCTGATCTGCGGGATGCCCGCCGCGCTCATGATCGCCTGATTGTAGAAGATGCGCCCGAAGTCGTCGGCGTCCGGGAACACCTCGTCCTGCATCGGCAGGAACGCCCCGCCGCTGTCCACCAGATAGACGCACGGCAGGTTGTTCTCCAGCGCGATCTGCTGGGCGCGCAGGTGCTTTTTGACGGTCATCGGGTAGTAAGTGCCGCCCTTGACCGTCGCATCGTTGGCGACGATCAGGCACTCGACGCCGCTCACCCGCCCGATCCCGGTGACGATGCCGGCGGATGGCGTCTCATCGTCGTACAATTCCCACGCCGCCAGCGGCGCGATTTCCAGAAACGGCGAGCCGGGGTCGAGCAGCCGATCCACCCGGTCGCGCACGAACAGCTTGCCCTGCTCAGTGTGCCGCCGGCGATACGCCTCGCCGCCGCCCTGCCGGACGAGCGCCAGCCGCGCGCGCAGCTCCGCCGCCAGCGCCCGGTTGTGGGCAGCATTAGCGCGAAAGCGGTCGTCGTTCGGATCAATGTGGGTTGGGAGTAGTTCCATCATCACCCTTCGATTGAGGAGAACACGGCAGCGGCTTCACTTATTGCTTCGGAGCATTTTGCATTTCGTAGTCTGCGATCAAGCGGCGTAAAGTCTCGGTTGGAATATCCCGTTGGTCACTTTTGCTGTAGATGGTGACAAGAACGACGCGCGGACCACCGTCCTGCTCGACAATTTCGAGGTAGTACACGACGCGATAGCCACCGCTCTTTCCGCGCTGCGCGTCGCGGTTTTTGATGCGAACCTTGTAGGCTTTGTAGGCTAACCCCTGAAGCCGATCTCCCGGTCTTTCACCCGCCGCCAACCGATCTGCCAGTGTTTCCGCGTCATCCATAACATGCGGGTAGCGTTTTTGTAATCTACGGGCGGCGCGAAGAAACTCGTCAGCATAGACAACTTCAATCGGCATCACGCTGCATCCGGCGGCGAAATTCCTCCCGGCTCATAACGCGCCCATTCATCGCATCATCCCAGCCGCGTTTGAAGCTCTCGACGGGATCATCCAATTCGTCATCGGCATCAATATCCGGCGGTTCACGATGCAGCTCGGCATCCTGCCGGATCAGCATCTGCAGATAATCCCGCAGATTCTGAAATCCGCGACGACGCGCCTGCACCTCATATTCTTCACGTTCGTCGGCTGTGAAAATTCGTTCTGCCATTTCAGTCGTTATACGCCAGTACCAACGAGTACGCTCATTCTAGCACACATCATACACACTATGAACATAATAGAGCGCGCGGTGTCGCCGCTGGTCTGCACAATTCCGCATCATCCGAGCGCAGGCTTAACTTTGCGGCGCTTTTAGGGTATGATTCGCCCGGTTTCGCCCTGCCTTCGGAGTTCTCTTATGAATAATAGTGCTAAACGAGCCAGCATTTATCTCGGCATCTTTATGGCGGTGGTGATGGTCGCCGGCGCAATCCTGCCCCTCATCCGTCAGGCTGAGCAGACCCCCATCGTCGCAGACTCGACAGCCACGCCGCTGCCGACGTTCCCGCCGCCACCCGCCGATTTCAACGCCATCACCTTCGACCGGGTTTACCTGCACCCCAGCGGCATTTTCAGCATCGGGCAGCCCGACGGCTGGACTGCCAGCGAGCCGAACAAGGGCGCGACCATCGCCCAGATCAACCTGATCAACACCGATCAGCTTGCGGTAGTGGACAGCTACGTCGAAGCGCCGGGCGTGTCACTTACGCCGCAGGAACTTTCCGACCACTTTACCGAATCGGCGATCAGCGCAAGCTGGGCAAATTTCACTACCTGGCAGGAAAGCAGCCGTGACCTGGTCGACGAGCGGCTGGTGATCGACTTCACGGTCACGCTCCAGCAGCGGACGTATGTCGCCCGCCAGACTGCCTGGACGGACGGCACCTGGATTTACGTCGTGCGCGTGCTGGTTCCCGAAAACGCCACCGACTACCTGCGCTACCTGCTGGATCAGTTCGTCGCCACCCTTAAGCCGCAGACCGAATTCCAGGGCACGCCCCTCAACTGGGATGCTTACTACGACCCGCAAGCCAGCCATATCATCCGTTACCCCTCGACCTGGGCGGTCACCGACAGCGCGCCCGGTCGCCCGACCAGTATCAGCGGCGATGACGGCACGCTCCTGCGCGTCGAAAGCCGCGCCGGGGTCAGCATCGCCGACGAAGCCGCCGCCCGCAGCTTTGTCGAAAGCGAGCGCAGCGGCATCAGCGTCGTCAGCGTGACGCCGGTTCAGCGCGGTCTCGGTCAGGGATTCGCCGTCGCCTACAGCTACACTACCGTCGATGGCAGCAAGGGCAGCGGGCTATACGTCCTGCTCAACTCGACGGACGGCAATCTGCACGTCGCCAACCTGCTGTTCCCGGCGAGTGATATCGACCTGAACGCGATCCCGGCAAACGCGCAGTCGCCGGAAGCCACCGCCGAAGCCGGGGCGGACAGCGCCGATTCGACCTACCAGCCGCTCGCTCAGGTGATGAGCACGTTCTTCGTCATCGAGCCGCTGAACCTGTCCGATCAATCGATGCCCGCGACGCCGACCCCGCTGCCGACGCTCGCCCCCACCGCCGTACCGACCAGCGAAGCGACCGTCGAAAGCACGGCTGAAGCGACGCCCGAAGCGATCCCGGAAGCGACCACCGAGGAAGCCCCGGCAGAAGTTACCCCTGAAGCCACCGCGTCGTCATAATGCCATGCCGTAGGGGCGCGTGCTTGCTTCACAAGCCAAGCTGTGCGCCCCTACACATTGCCCTCATATATTCAATTTATCGCCCGTCGTTGAGGGATTGCAGAAGCTGCCGGAAGGCGGCTTTGTACTGTTGGCTGAGGTCGAAGCGCGGTCGGCGGCGCAGGTCGTCGGGCGGCGCGCTGTCGTCTAACTGGGCGACAATGATCGGCTTGCGCTTTTCGCGGAAATAGCGCCATGCCTGCTCGACCAGCGGGTCTTCGAGCGCCGCGCCGCTCAGCACATAGATCATGCGGTCGCAGCCGCTCAGCGCCGGATGGACGCCGCCTGCCCAGTTGAAGCCGGCTGCCTCATGTTCGTGCAGCCAGCAGTTCACACCAATGCGCTCCAGGTCAGCGGCGAGCCGTTCGGCGGTAACCGCGTCGGCGGGCGCGAAATCGACGTAGACCGTTTGCCGCGCCAGCTTCACACGCGGGCGCACGTCCGGCTCGCCGGTACGCTCGTGCACCGACGATTTCCCCATGCGAAAGACCGTGCCCCCGCAGATTGGGCAGTCGCCGCGCGTGGCGGGCACACCCCGGCGCGTCCACACGGCGACCGGGTCTTCCATTTCGACTGTTTCGCGGCAGTGGACGCAGTACGCCTCGACTGGCTCCGGGCTGTCGTCCGGCGAATCGTCAAAGTTCATGGGGCATCCGAAATGAAGATAAAAACTGGCACCGAAGAATGCTAGATGCCAAACCCGATCAAAAACCTCACCCCGGCAGGTGCAGGTTGCCGAGGTGAAGTCAGAAATTATTCCTCGTCGCCGTACTCGCTGTCTTCATCGCCGCCGAACCGAAGCTGCGCCGCCGCGCCAGTGCCATTCGACTTGCCGCTGCTTGCCGGGCGTACACCCGCCAGCGATGGCATCCCGAACTGGGCGCGAATCTGGTCTTCGATTTCGTCGCGCACGTTCAGGTTCTCGCTCAGGTAGGCTTTGGCGTTCTCGCGCCCCTGACCGAGCAGACCCTCCTTGTAGCGGTAGAACGCGCCGCGCTTCTCGACAATTCCCAGCTCGGCTGCCAGGTCGAGCACTTCGCCGCTCTTGCTGATGCCGCCTTCGAGGAACATGATGTCGAATTCGGCTTCGCGGAAGGGCGGCGCGACCTTGTTCTTGGTCACGCGGATGCGCACGCGGTTGCCGACGACTTCGCCGCCGCCCGCCTTGATCGACTCCATGCGCCGGATGTCGAGGCGGATGCTGGCGTAGAACTTGAGCGCCTTACCGCCGGAAGTCGTCTCCGGCGAGCCGTACATGACGCCGATCTTATCGCGAAGCTGGTTGGTGAACATGACGCACACGTTCGACTGCTTGATCGCGCCGGAGAGCTTACGCAGCGCCTGGCTCATTAGCCGCGCCTGAATACCGACGTGGCTGTCGCCCATCTCGCCTTCCAGTTCGACGCGCGGAACCAGCGCCGCCACGCTGTCCACCACCACCACGTCCAGCGCGCCGGAGCGCACCAGCGCCTCGGTGATTTCAAGCGCCTGCTCGGCGGTGTCCGGCTGCGAGATGTACAACGTCTCGACGTTGACGCCGATGGCGCGGGCATAAGCCGGGTCGAGCGCGTGTTCCATATCCACGAACGCGCACAAACCGCCGCGCTTCTGCGCTTCGGCGATCACATGCAGGCATAACGTCGTCTTACCGGAGCTTTCCGGTCCGTAAATCTCGGTGATGCGTCCGCGCGGGATTCCGCCGACGCCCAGCGCGATATCGACCGTCAGCGAGCCGCTGGGGATCACCGCGACTTCCATATGCGCGGCATCGCCCAGCCGGATGACGGCGCCGTCGCCGAAGCGCTTGGTGAGATCGCTCAGCGTGGCTTCGAGCGCTTTCATACGCCCCTCGTCATCGGTCGGCAGCGCACTCATGCTGATGTCTTTTACATCTTTGGAAGATTTTCTCGGAGCCAAGGCAGCCGTCCTTTAATCCCTATTCTCGCTTTATTATAGCCGAGAAATCGTCATCATGTGTTCATCGGATAGGATTACAGTATAGCATTTTTGTTCTAACAATACAAGTTGAGGACGGCAGGATACAGGATTGTGATGTGGTGAACAGGTTCTTATGCTATAGTGAAGGCAGATTAACCAAAGTCGTTATGTTGTCGGTACGGATGAATCAAGGAAGGGTCGCCGTGCGTCGTGTCATCCTGATGATCTTCGTAGCGATGCTGCTTGTGTCGGCGGTCTCGGCACAGGAGACCTCACCCACGCCGGAATACGTCAATTACATCGTCATTCAGGGCGACACGCTCGGCAGGATTGCCGCGCGCTTCGACACCACCACGCGCGAGATCATGGCGGTCAACGTGCTGACTGACCCGAACCTGATCTTCAGCGGCATGACCCTGAGAATCCCGGTGGCAGCGCCGACTTCAAGCGCCCCCACCGCCGCGCCGCCGACGGACATCCCGTCGACCGCAACATCCGACGCGACCGCGACGCCAACGCCATCACCCGCCCCACCCACCCCGCCGCCGATCCCGTTCGACGCGGGCGGCGAAATCCTCAGTTTCGACCATCTTGACACCCTGCTCGCGTCCAACATCGCCTGGGCGAAAGTTCGCATCCACTGGCGGCTCGGCAACCCGGTGGACAGCGCCCGGCTGGTGCTCGACACCGTCCACGCCGCCGGGATGAAGGTGCTGCTGCAAATCGTCGGCGACCCGCAGGAACTGGGCGCAGATCGCGCAGCGTATCTGGAGCAGTTCAGCGCCTACCTCGGCGAAGTGGCGGCGCTCGCGCCGGATGCCATCGAAGTGTGGGCCGAGATGAATTCCGTGAGCGGCTGGGCGACGGGGCAGATCGACCCGGCGGCATACGAGGAGATGATCCGCGCTGCCTTCGCGGCAATCAAGCGCGTCAACCCGTCGACGCTGGTGATCAGCGGCGCGCTGGCGGAGCTGCCGTCGTTCGACGACCCGTGCGGTCCCGACGGCTGCGACGACCTGCGCTATCTGGAAGGTATGGCGGCGGCGGGCGTTGGTCTGTCGGCGGACTGCATCGGCATCCCCTATACGCAGGGCACAGTATCGCCACACGCCGCCAACGGCGACCCGCGCGGCGACCAGTTCCTTTACTATTATTCGACCGTCGTCAGCGTGTACGCCAGCTTCTTCCCGGATAAGCCGCTGTGCTTCACCGAGATCGGCTACCGCGTGCCCGGCGCTTCGCCATTCCCCGACGCGCTGTGGGCGACCAACAACACGACGCAGGAGCGCGCCGAGTGGCTGGGTCAGGCGCTGTACCTTGCCCGCCTAAGCGGACGCATCCGGCTGTTCGTCGTCTACAACATCGATGCGAGCATCGGCGCGCCGGCGGAGTACGCCATCGTCGGCTCGGACGGCGGCTGCCTCGCCTGCGAAGCGCTCAGCGCGGCGCTGCGGATGCGCTGAAAGCAATCCCTCGATCTGTGATCAGCAGGGGCGAACCCGTGTGTTCGCCCCGCGATGACTCCGCCCGTATCGGTCGTCGTCTGCCTGACCCGGATTCTGCCGCGTCGAATCACGGGCAATCGCGATCTTGCGCCGGTATTCTTCGACCTGCTCCGGCG